>JADJNZ010000002.1 GCA_016714015.1 Gemmatimonadota bacterium | reverse complement strand
TCGAAGACGCGCTACGCGAGCTCCGCGGCGCCACGCGGCTGCGGTCAACTTTGCGGGGCAGGGTCACGCGTGTGGAGTTCGATCGAAGGCGTTAATGGATCAGGGCGGCGATCGAAGCGATTGCGCGACGTCGGTGCAGAGCCGCTCGCCGAGACCGACGTGGAAGCGCGAAACACCCGGCACCGAAGAGTTGGTACGGTCGCAATCGCGAGATCGTCTGAGCATCAGGGCGGGCGTGCCGCTCACGTTGGGCTGGGTGTCGAGGCGCGATTCATCGACGCGCCGCCCGCGCTCGTGGTCGGGGTGTTCGCCGCGGCGTACTTCTTTCTCGGTGCGCGCGACCTCGTGGGACACTTCATCATCGCACGACCTCCATCGCGGGAAGTCTGCTTCAACATCGACTTCCTGATGGTCGTCGCCGCGGGAGGAGCGGCAGTGCTCGGCGCATGGTTTGATAACGCTGTTGCTCTTCCTCTTCAGTCTCGGTCACGCGGTCGAGAAGTACGCGCTCGGACGCGCACGCAACGCCATCGCAGCCTCGCCGAGCTTGCACCTCGCAGACAGCGACGGTGATCCGCAACGGGCAGGAATCGGCCGTGCCCATCGCCGAGGTGGTGCCGGGTGACCGCGTTCTGATCAAACCGGCCGAGCGCATCCCGGTGGACGGTGCGGTGCGCGAGGGAACTTTGGCGGTGAACCATACGCCGATCACCGGCGAGGGCGCCGGTGGACAAGGCGCCGGCGACGGTGTTCGCCGGGACGGTGAACGGCGAAGGGGGCATTGCACGTCAGAGGTCACCGCCGCGATCGGTGACCGGACTCGACCGCGTCATCGCTTATCCGGAGGCGGATTGAAGGCGCCGACACAGTAGTTCACCGACCGCTTCGCGCGAGTCTTCGTTCCCGCCGTGCTCGTCGCGGACGCGTTGTTGATCGTCGCCTCCGCTCCTTCCTCGAGTCTGACCCGGCGAGGCGTTCTATCGCGGATGGTTCTTGCCTGTCGCCGCCTCACGTGCGCACGGCGCTCGGCACGCCCGCGGCGGTCCTTCCGGCGTCGCCCGCGCCGCGCATGACGGGGCGTGCTCATCAAGGGCGGGGTGCATCGTCTGAGCGACTCGCGGCACCGTCTCACGGTCGCCCTGGACAAGACGGGCACGATCAACCGGCGAGCCGTGCGTCACCGGACTCGTTCCGTCCCGCGGAGGCCCGGCGACGGACGAGCGCGCTTCTCCGCGTGGCGGCGCGTCAGTGGATGCACGCTCCCAACATCCGCTCGCGCGCGCCGTGGTGCGTGCGGCCGAGTGAGCGGCATCGCGCTTCCCGTGCCGTCGGATGCGACGGCGACGGGCCAGGGCATTCGCGCCACCGTGGACGGCGAGACGGTGGAGGTCGGCCGCGCTGCACTTCGAGGCGGCGAGTCGCGCCCTCCCGGCGGCTCCGCGCGAGCGTGGAGGCCCTCGAGAGCGAGGGCCGGAGCAGTCCATGATCGTCCGACGAGCGCCGGGCGAATGGCTCGGCGTCATCGGGATCGCCGATCGGCCGCGCCCCGGAGGCGCGAACCCCAGCCGGCTCCGCACACTGGGGTCCGTCGAGTGGTGATGCTCACCGGCGACCATCGCCGCGTCGGGACGCCGTCGGCCGAAGTGGGCGCGGACGAGGTGCGCGGGGCTCCTCCCGGAGGGAAAGGTCACGGCGATCCGCCTGCTCGCCGGTGAAGCGTCCAGTGGCGATGGTCGGCGATGGCGTGAACGACGCGCCCGCGCTCGCCTTGCTACTGTTGGCATTGCGATGGGCGGCGCCGGCACCGCCGCCGCACTCGAGCCCGCCGATGTCGCGCTTATGTGCGACGATCTGGGGACTGCTGCCGTTCGTGATCGGGTTGAGCGTGCGCGTCGCGCCGAGTGATCCGGCAGAACCTGTTCCGTTTCGCTGTCGCCGTCCTTATCGTCGCGACCACGACGGGCTTCACCGGGATCGGTGCCGCGGTCGTCAGCATGCGAGGGGAGCACGCTGGTCGTTATCGCGAACGCGCTGCTCCCGTTATCCTTATTCCTCAACCCCTGCGTAGAATGACACTTCGCCCGCACGACCGCCCTCTTCATCGCGACCGCGCTCGCGGAGATCATCGGCCGCTACCTGCCGTATGTCTGGCTTTCGACAGCGGCAGTCCGTGGCTCCTTCTGCCCTGCCGCCGGCGCGCTGGCGATCTTCGTGTGTGGCTGCTCAATCTCCACGACGGCCCGGGGGCGCGTCTTTATGGTACGGCGGAGTCTTTATGACCGTCGCGCCCGCGTGGTCTGGCTCGTTGACGGGTGACACCGCGTCCTACCGATGTCATCTGAGTTGTTGTGTCCCGTCGGGAATGGCGATCATCGCGTCCGTGCCGCTACGCGATGATCGGTCCCGCGTTGGCGTCAGCGATGTCGTTCGCACGTGCGGTTTCGCGTTGTGATCTGGATCACCCCCTTGGAGAGATGCGTCTGATGCGTAGGTCTTGCGCTGGCTGTTGCGGCACTCTTGGCGCTTCGCTAAAACACCTACTTCAGGCGCAAGGCACCGCGCCCCCGTTGGAATGCTGGGTGCAGGGTCCGCGCGAGACTGGAGACCCGCGCCAGTCCATCTTCGATTCGACGGCAGTCGCTCGGCGCGCACCGTGAAGGTGTATTACAGCAGACCGCGTAAGCTCGGACGCCCGATCAGCGGCCGACTTCAGCTGTTCGACGCACCATGGCGCATGGGCGTGGATGAGGCGACCGCGATCCACATGCCGTCGCGAGGGACCATCGCTGTGGCCGTGGATGCCGGCTGGTACCCCTGTGCGTGATCCCCGGTCCGACCGCGTGGCGGATCGTAGTGAATCGCGGCGTGCGGCGTTGGGGCACACACGATCGACAGCACGGTCCGCAAGCTGGATGTGGGAGAGATCGGTTCCCACAGAAGCCGTCATGACCTCGGAGGACCTGCTGCGGATGCTGCTCACGCGTCGTTCCGGCGTACGCCGCCGATCTCGTCGTGCAGTGGATCGGACGGTGGTCCGTATTCCGGTGACGCTCGAGAGCGACCCTCGACCGTAGCGGAAGCGATGGAGCAAAGCGACGGCTCAGGAAACGGAGCGGCGAGCACTGCGCACGCTGCTCGCGCTCAACGGCGCGATGTTCGTCATCGAAGTGAGCGCCGGGTTCGCCGCCGATTCGATGGGGCTCGTGGCCGACGGACTCGACATGCTCGCCGATGCTGCGGTGTACGGTCTCTCCTCTACGCGGTGGGTCGGCCGGCACGCGCGAAAGTTCGTGCGGCGATCGGCGCTGGCTACGCACAACTCACCCTCGCCGCGGCCGCCATCGTCAAGCGCGGCGTCGCGCTCGTGCATGGCAGTGCGCCCGAGGCGTTGCCGATGATTGGCATCTCGCTCCTCGCGCTCGGCGTGAACGTCTGGTCACTGGCGATCCTCAAGCGCTATCGGCAGGGCGAGGTGCACCTGCGGGCCGCGTGGATCTTTTCGGCGACCGATGTGCAGGTGAACCTCGCGGTGATGCTCGCGGCGGTGCTCGTCACGGTGACCGCGTCGGGGATCCCCGACCTGGTGATCGCGGCTGGCATCTGCGTGCTGATCCTGAGGAGCGTGACGCGAATCCTGCGGGAGGCGTACCGCGAGAGGGCGCGGCTGTAGTAGCTCGACCTCGGAGGTGGCCTCTGGACGACAACGGCCAGCGGCCCCCGCTGGCCGTTGCCCCGCCACTGAGCCTGCCGAGCTACTTCCGCCGAGTCGTCTCGACACCGACACAACCTCCTTGAAGAACCTCATCGAGGACATCACACATCAAGAAGGGAGAGATCAAGCTTCCAGCGATTCAGCGGCGATTTGTCTAGAAGGAGTGCTTACAGGCACGCACCGTATCGGATGTCGACCCGCGGTCGTGTTGAAGGCGGAGTTGAGCGGGGGACGCGTGCCCGGCGGCATAACGGCAGTTGGTGCAGACGGCCGCGCTGGGGTAGCGGTTGGGCGGCCGTGCTTTATCGTACCTGAAGGTACCGCACGGCCGCCCAACCGCATCTTATGAAAGCGGCCGCAGCACAACTTGACGTTATGCCGATCCGCGCGCTCCGCTAACAGGATCTCGTCTCAAAGCCTGAAGTACTCAGTGCTCTTCCAGACTTAGCAGCGGTAGGCGCCAACTGCGCACGCTACCACTACGGACCTCGGACGGCACGACCAGCAACGAGTGCGGCCGAGCACGCTCCTTCCGCGCTCGGCCGCCGTCCCGACGACGCTAGAATGCCGTCACCGCTTCAAGCATCAATCCGCGAAACCTTCCTCCATTGCGAATGTCTGTCGTCGCAAAGCCGTCGTACGTTTGATTCACATATTCAGCCTTGAGCAGCAGGCTCGGCGTGATCCACCAGCCACCACCGAAGTTTGTGCGTGTCACCGTGATGTCGGTGCTGGCACCGCCTAGGTCGCCTGTGACCGTATTCCATCGCCCGCCGACAAACAGCTTCTCGCCTGGCAGGAAGCGGTAGAGCACCTCCCCCATTAGCTGCTATATATCTCGCTCCGGCGGTGCAACACCTCCCACTTCTTGTCCGCGCCCCGTCGCCTGCTCGTAGACGCCAAAGAACTCAAGCCCACGATACTTCACGAACGGATTAAGCATCACCGCGGACACTGCGTCGCTGAATCCCGGATTCAACATACCAGACGTCGGATTCGCCGATTCGGTTGCGACGTAGTTCTCAAGCACGAAGTAGTAGCGTGATCCCGCACGGTCTCCGCTGTAGAATGTATTGCTGATTGCTCCCTTTTGGGTCCGGTACGATCCCGAGAGTCGCACGCGGAGATCGTCGCTGAGCTGACGGTCGAATCCCGCCTTGAGCATCAGTGCGGGTTCGCGACTGTCGGGCCGCTGAATGTTCCCTCGAATCTCGCCGTTGGTGAGCGCCACAACACCAAACACTCCATTCTTTTGGACGATTGCCTCGGTACCAACTTCCGTCGTGAAGGCATCGAGAATCAGGTTTCCGACGAATGGGTTGTAAAGCGCCTGCCCGTTGTCCGTGCGCCGGAAGTGAAAATCACCATAATTGATCTCAAAGTGTCCGATTTTCAGCGTGGTGTATTCCATAATCGCGTTGAGAAGCGGCACATCAATCGGCGACTCGTCGATCTGCAAGAAGCCGTCTTTCACCCACGTCTCGTTGTGCCGACGCGCTGAGAGATAGCTAGTCAACTGCACGCGAACTCCTGGTGCGAGTTGCGCGTGGAGATACATGTTAGCCGTGGCGTTGTTGAATCCGTTGCCAATTTTCATCAATCGATTGCGGTTTGCGATGGCGGCGCTGCCAGCATTGCCTGGGGTCGGAGCGACGGCCGCTACCGCGACGGAGTCAGCCGTGTTCTCGTGTGACAGTGCTTGGAACTGCTGCGTGAACGCGGCGCCCCACTGCAGCGCAAAGCCTCGATACTCGGCACCCGCAACTTTGGGAGTCTCGAACAGATTGAGGCCGCGCTTATCCTGCGGACGCAGGTATTGAATCGCACTCGCCTGTTGAAAACGCACTTGAGCCGAGTCAATCGTTTGTGCGTCGAGTGTTGCGCCGACGAGAGTGACGGCGCAGGCGCCGATGAGTGACCACACTTTGTGTCGCATTGTCTCCTCTCTTGTGTAAGTGCCAGATTCTCCAGCCCGCGATGGTTGTACCGCTACCAGACGTTCTCAGGTTGACGCCGATGGCATCATCGCGCCTCCGTTGCTCGGGTCGCTCCGGGATCCGCGAGCACCTCTCGCTCCTTCCACAACGAGTACACCGCCGGGATCACGAGCAGTGTCAGCACCGTGCTTGACACCATCCCGCCGATCATCGGCGCCGCGATGCGCCGCATGACTGTCCCGCCGGCGCCCGTCCCCCACAGGAGTGGGAGTAGGCCGCCCATAATGGCTGTGACAGTCATCATCTTCGGACGCACGCGCTCCACCGCTCCCTCGATGACGGCGCCGTAGAGCTCCTCGAGCGTAGCGCGTCTCCCATTCGCCGTGCACGCCTGCCACGCGTGATCGAGATAGATGAGCATCACCACGCCCGTCTCTGCGGCCACGCCGGCCAAGGCAATGAACCCGATGGCCACCGCTACGGACCAGTTGTAGCCGAGCGCCCAGATGAACCAGAGTCCACCCACAAGCGCGAACGGCAGCGAGAGCATCACGATGAGCGACTCGCTGACATTCCCGAAGTTCAGGTACAGCAACAAGAAGATCAGCGCGAGCGTTGCGGGAATCACGAGCTTCATCCGCTCCTTCGCGCGCTGCATATACTCGTACTGTCCGCTCCATACGACGGAGTAGCCGGTGGGGAGAGTGACCTGTTCGGACACTGCACGCTGCGCCTCCGCGACGTAGCTGCCGATGTCGCGGTCCACGACGTCCACGTACACCCACGCCGTGGGCTGGGCGCCCTCCGTGCGGACCACCATTGGACCCGCGACGGGCGTAATTCGCGCCAACTGGCCCAGCGGCACCTGCGCAGGCCTCTTGCCGCCCCCGCCATTCTCTGCTCCCATCCCGCCCATTCCTCCACTCGCAGCGGCGCTGGATCCGCCAGCTCCGTGCGCTACCGGCACGAGCACCGACGCCAAGCGCTCCGGCGAGTCTCGCAGTTCCTGCGGATACCGCACCCGCACGCCGAATCGGCGCCTTCCCTCGACCGTCTGCGTGATTGTCATGCCGCCAATCGCGGTCGCGATGACCGCTTGCACGTCGCCGACATTGAGTCCGTGCCGCGCAGCCGCCTGCCGATCAATGTCTATGTCGAGGTAGTAGCCGCTCACTGCGCGCTCAGCGAACGCACTGCGGGTGCCGGGCACCATCCGCACCGCCTGCTCAATCTCGCGACCGAGCCGCTCCAGTTCCGCGAGATCAGGACCAAACACCTTAATGCCCACTGGTGTGCGGATGCCGGTGGCCAGCATGTCGTTGCGGCCTTGGATGGGCATCGTCCACGCATTCGTCACGCCTGGGACGCGCAGCGCAGAATCCATCTGAGCAACGAGCCGGTCGTAGGTCATCCCCGCGCGCCATTCCTCTTGAGGGCGCAGCGTAATGGTTGTCTCGATCATATCGAGCCCGGCGGGATCAGTGGCCGTGTTCGCCCGACCCGCCTTCCCCCACACGTGTGCCACTTCGGGAAACGTCCGAATGATATCGGCTTGGATGCGGAGCAGCTCACGCGCACGCGCCACGCTCACGCCGGGCAAGGTCGTCGGCATGTAGAGCACCGTACCCTCTTCCAATCTCGGCATGAACTCGCTGCCAATCCGCGACCACGGTATCCACGTCAGAATCACTGCCGCCACCGAAGCGATCACCACCGGCCAGCGATGCCGCAGCACGAACGTGATGAGCGGGTGATACGCACGCATCAGCCATCGATTGACGGGATTGGCCGATTCCCGGTAGATGCGTCCACGTACAAACAGGCCCATCGCCACGGGTACCAGCGTCACAGACAGTACACTGGCCGCCGCCATTGCGAACGTCTTAGTGTATGCGAGCGGCGAGAACAGCCGGCCTTCTTGCCCCTCCAGCGCAAAGACGGGCAGGAACGAGACGGTAATGATGAGCAACGAGAAGAAGAGCGCGGGCCCCACTTCCTGCGCCGACTCGACCACCGCCTGCCAACGCTCGGCGTGCGTGAGCGTGCCCGTGTCGAGCCAGCGCGATTCCACCGCGCCCGGTTGCTCGCGCGCAACGATGGCACGCTCCAGATGCTTGTGCAGATTCTCGATCATCACGATCGCGGCGTCAATCATCGCGCCAATGGCAATCGCGATGCCGCCGAGCGACATAATGTCGGCACCAACGCCGACGTAGCGCATCGCGATGAACGCGATGAGAATGCCCACTGGCAGCGTGATGATTGCCACGAGCGCCGAGCGCGCGTGCAGTAAGAAGACGATGCAGACCAGCGCGACCACGAGACTCTCTTCCAGCAGCTTGAATCGCAAGTTCGCAATGGCGCGCTCGATGAGATCACTGCGGTCGTACACAGGACGGATCACGACCCCCGGCGGAAGCGATGGCGCCACTCGAGCGAGGCGCTCCTTCACGCGCGCAATTGTCGTCAGCGCGTTCTCCCCAAACCGCATCACGACGATTGCCCCGACCGCATCTCCGCGGCCGTCCAGCTCTGCCACACCGCGACGCACGGCCGGCCCCACGGACACGCGAGCCACTTCCGCCACGCGAATGGGCGTCCCACGTTCCGTTGTTCCTACCACCACCTCTTCGATGTCGCCCAGCGACTTGAGGTAGCCAAGCCCGCGCACCATGTACTCGCGCTCGGAAAGCTCGACGACCATCGCGCCGATGTCGGCGTTCGATGTCTGGATGGCCTGCATCACTCGAGTGACGGGAATGCCATACGCGAGAAGCTTCGCGGGGTCGAGATCCACCTGGTACTGCTTTTCGTAGCCCCCGACGGTAGCGACCTCCGAGACGCCGGGCACGGCGGTGAGCTCATAGCGGAGATACCAATCCTGCAGTGCTCGCAACTCAGATAGGTCGAGGCGGCCGGTGGTGTCCTCGAGCGCGTACTGATACACCCAGCCGAGTCCGGTGGCGTCTGGACCTAGCGTCGGCGACACGGACGCCGGGAGACGACCCTTGAGACCATTCAGGTACTCGAGCACACGACTACGGGCCCAGTAGAGGTCGGTGTCGTCGTCAAAGATGATGTACACGAACGAGACGCCGAAGAACGAGTACCCGCGCACCACCTCCGCCCCCGGCACCTTCAGCATCTCGGCCGCAATCGGGTAGGTGATCTGGTCCTCGACAATCTGCGGCGCCTGCTCGCTGTATTCGGTCTGGATGATGACCTGTACGTCGCTCAAGTCGGGCAGGGCCTCGAGCGGCGTGCGCTGCAGCGCGATGACACCGCCCCCGATGGCAGCCAACGTCGCAAGCGTCACGAGGAAGATGTTCCGGACCGACCACTCGATGATTCGTTTGAGCATCGCGCGGCGCCTCAGTGATCGTGAGCGGACGGAGGCGGCGGCACCGACTTGCTCGGTGTCGGCGCTTCCATTCCCGGCATGCCCGCCATCGCGCCGAGCGCCGCGCCCAGATTCGACTCCGCGTCCACAAGGAACGTCGCGGACGCGACGACGGTCTCGCCCACTGCAAGGCCCGACCGAATCTCCACGCGATCGTCGGATGCAATGCCGAGCACCACCTGCCGCGGTTCGAGCATTCCGTCGTCCATCCGCACGAATACGATGTCACGGCGTCCAGTGGAAAGCACGGCGGAACGGGGCACGTGCACCACAGCCCCGGAACCCGTCGCCTGCACGCGGATGGTCGCGTACATCCCAGGGCGTAGCTGGCCGTCGGCGTTATCGAGTTCCACGCGCACGCGCAGCGTTCGCGTCTCCGGATCCACCGTGGGTTGCAGGAAGACGATCGGTCCGGAGCGCGGGCGGCCCGCGAACGCGTCGAGCTCCACCGTCACGCGCTGCCCGAGGCGTACGAGTGCGACATCCTGCTCAAACACTTCTGCCTCCACCCACACCCGACGCAGGTCTGCAATGCGCAGCAGTGGATCGCCCGCCATCACGCGCTGGCCTTCGTTCACGAGTTTCTCGATGACCACGCCGTCGTAGGGCGCCCGAATCTCCAACGTGCGGCGGCTCTCGCCCGACTCCTCCGCGCGTGCGATTTCCTCGGCGGGTACGTCCCAATTGCGCAGTCTTTCCCGCGCGCCGATCAGCATCCGCTCGGCGCCGCGTCGCGTGGCACTGTCGGCGCCCTGCACATCGCGCAGCAACTGGTGCGCCAACACCAGTTCCTCCTCCGCGCTGGCCAGCATCGGCGCGTAGGTGACGAGCAGCGGTTCGCCGGCACGCACCGCGCGGCCGGTGAAGTCCACATAGAGCCGCTCCACCCAGCCATCGAATTTGAGACTCACGGTTCGGACGCGCGTCTCGTCGAACGCCACCTGCCCTACACTCCGCAACTCCCGCACGATCGGACTGCGCTGCGCGACCGCGAACGTCACGCCTATCCGCGCGGCCTGCGCGGAGTCGAGCATCACCGGGCCGCCCACCCCGACTGGTGCGCCTGCGCCGTGCGCGTGACCGCCGGACTCCGCCGTGTCCGTTGAACCGCGCGTGGCAAACCACGCCACTCCGGCGGTGGCAGCGAGCACGGCGGCGGCCGCAATTAGGCCCCGCCACGACATACCTGTGGTTGACTCCGTCATTCTTGCTCCCTCGGTGAGTCGGCACGACGATTTGCGTCGAAGAGTTCACGCCCCATCAGCATCTCAAGCTCCGCAAGTGCCATTCCTTCCATCGCTTCTAGGGCCGCCAGTTCCTGCTCGTAGCGATTCACAGTCGCTTGGTTGTCGAGCAGCGTCATCAGGTTCACGCCACCGACTCGATACGACGCCAGCGCGGCCTCTACCGACGCGCGGGCTTGGGGGAGCACGGTGCTGCGGTACAGCCGTTGGAGGTTGCGCGCACGCTGCCACTCGGCGTATGCCGCCCCAAGCAGGGCGCGGGTCTCGGCGCGCATCGCACGCAGGTCGGCGGCGGCCATCTCTCGCATTGCATCCGCCTCGGCGCGCATTGGGAGCTGGCGCTGGCGCGCGAAGATGGGTACTGAGGTGCCCAACATCAGACTCCCCATCCGTTCCGGCCCCATCGCCCCGGCTCGTTGTCCGTATTGCAGCCCGATTTCGACATCGGGGAACAGCTCGCGGTACGCGAGCGTGCGGCTGGCGTCTGCCGCTGCGAGCTCCGCATCACCGGCGAGCAACATCGGGCGACTCACGAGCGCCGCCGTCTCTAGGTCAGTGTGCGGGGGGAGCTCAGCCGGGAACAAGGGCAGGGCTGCTGGCGGGGTCGCATCGTCGAAGGACTGATCGAGCAGTCCGCCGAGGCGAGCGAGGGCCACCTGGCGCATCGCCTCCATCACCACGATCTCCTCCGTCATTCGGGCCACTTCAACACGCGCCCGGAGCACGTCGGCCTGTGGCGCTTCGCCCACCCGATACATCGCGTCGGCCACCGCAGCGACGTTTTCCATCAACTGGCGCGTCTCACGGGCAATTGCCACGGCGCGCTCGACGCGATACAGCTCGTAGAACGCCGCGGCGACCTCGGCCCGAACGTCCCACGCGACGTCGCGCGCGCGGAAATCCGCGCCCAAAGCCCGCGTGCGCGCCGCGCGTGAGGCCAGTCGAAGCTTGCCCGCCGTGGGCAGCATCTGCATCAACTGCAACTGGGTCATCCCCAGGGGATCCATCGGCGCGAAGCCGGGCAGTTCACGATTCATCCAGCCGATCTGCACTCGGGGATCCGGCGGACGAGTGGACGTCAGGGCCTGCGCCTCGATGGCCCGCGCGCGCGCTTCGGCGGCGCGGATTCTGGGGTTGGCGGAGTCGGCGGCGGTGTAGAGGCGACCAAGGCTGAGTTCTGCACCGGTCGCGGCGACTGGTTCTCCCTGGTCTGGTCCCCGCTGGGCGTCCAGCGGCGACGCCGCGAGCCACGCGACAGTGAGTGTCGCGATGGCCGCGCGGCGCATCCTGTGCGGTTGAACTACTCCGTGCAATCGTTCCACAGGGTGCCCTCGAGATTGTGTGGACTGCAAGCGTACGACAGGCACAACGGTCGCTGCGATGAAATTCGCCCAACCATATGGACTGGCGCGGTCGTGGATGTCCCTATTTGACGTCAGGTAAAATCCTGACGATCGTGCCGCTCGCCGATCCGCGCTACAGCCTGACGCGCTTGAGCAGTTGTGCATTCAGCGCCACCACCACCGTGCTTGCCGACATCAACACCGCCCCGAGGGCTGGCGAGAGCACGATCCCCCATGGGGCCAACACCCCCGCGGCGAGCGGGATCGCGACAATGTTGTAGCCGGCGGCCCACCAGAGATTCTGAATCATCTTTCGGTAGGTGGCGCGTGACAGCGTGATGATGCGCGGAATGTCGCGCGGGTCAGAGCGCACGAGCACAATGTGCCCGGCTTCGACGGCCACATCCGTTCCCGCGCCAATGGCGATACCCACGTCCGCCGTTGCTAGCGCAGGGGCATCGTTGACGCCGTCCCCGACCATCGCCACCCGCTGTCCGCCGCGCTGTAGCTCCGAGACGTGTCTCGCCTTGTCTTCGGGCAACACCTGAGCGCGCACGTCTTCGATTCCAAGCTCCTTGCCTACCGCCGCTGCGACTTCGCGCGCGTCGCCCGTCAACATCGTCATCTGCACGCCGAGCGCGCGCAGCGATGCGATGGCCTCTCGGCTTTCTGGCCGAATAGCGTCGGCTACCGCCAACACGGCGATGACCTCGTGCTCGCGCAGCAGATGGATACTGGCTTGGCCCGCCGCTGCTGCACGCTGCGCGAGTGCTGCGAGCGCCTGCGGCACCGTCGCCCCGCGTTCACTGAGAAGCGCCGGCCCGCCGAGCCAGTACTCAGTACCGGCAACATGGGCCGAGATGCCGCGGCCGGGATGCGCACGTGCATCGACAACGTCCGGAAGTGTGAGCTTCGCATCGGTAGCAGACCGCACGATGCCGCGTGCGATTGGATGCTCCGACTGTGACTCGACGGCCGCCGCGATGCGTAGGGCCTCGTCGTGCGTGACGCCCTCCACGGCTTCGAGCTGTACCACACGGAACTCGCCAAGCGTGAGCGTACCTGTCTTGTCAAACACCACCCGATCCACTCGACGCGCCTCCTCGAGGCCGCGCCGGTCGCGCACGAGCAAGCCGTTGCGCGCTCCTCGCGCCGTGGAGATGGAAACGACGAGCGGTACCGCCAGGCCAAGTGCGTGCGGGCAAGCGATGACCAGCACCGTGACGGCGCGGACGATGGCCACCTCCGCCCCTGCACCGATCAACCACCACACGGTGAGCGTGATTGCTGCCGACACGATGGCGACGTATGTCAACAATCGCGCCGCGCGGTCAGCCAGATGCTGGACCTGTGACTTCGACTCCTGCGCCTGGGCCACGAGACGCATCATCGCCGACAGCTTGGTACCATCACCGGTGCCCGTGACCAGCATCTCGAGCGCGGCTTCGCCATTGATGCTCGCAGCGATCAGCTGATCACCGGGGCCCTTCTTCACGGGCCGCGACTCTCCTGTCAGTACTGACTCATCCACGGCAGATTGGCCGCGCTGCAGCGTACCGTCGGCGGGGACGCGTTCTCCCGGCCGAATCAGCACACGATCGCCATCGCGCAGCTCCGCGACTTGCACCATCTCCTGCCCGCTGGCAGTGAGTCGGGTGGCGGTATCTGGGAGCAGCTTCGCTAACTCACGTAGCGCACCCTTAGCTTGGTTGATGGACCGCATCTCGATCCAGTGCCCGAACAGCATGATGGAAACCAAGGTCGCGAGTTCCCACCACAGCGGGTCAGCGCGGACGAGCCCAATCTCGACGCTCCACGAGAACACAAATGCGACTGTAATCGCGAGAGAGATGAGCGTCATCATGCCCGGAAGCCGCGCGGTGAGCTCGGCTGAAGCAGCTCGCAAGAATACCCACCCGCCAAATCCGAAGATCAGCGAACCAAGCACTGGCCCGATGAAACGAGCGAGGGGTACCGAGGGCGCATTGTACCCCAACAGCATCTGCACGTGCGGCGACCAGATAACGACGGGGATCGATAGTAGCGCGGCCCACCAGAAGCGGTCGCGGAACATCTCCGGGGAGTGTCCTGCGTGCTTGTCGTGGGCCTCGTGATTGCCTTTCTGAGTTGGCAGCGCAAGCGCCGCGGTCCTCTTCTGCGACTCGCGTGGCTCCCGCGACGGGAGTTCGCCGTGCCCGCCATGTCCGCCGTGATCGTGCTCCACAGACTCTCCCCGCGCTAGGCGCGGAGCCGCCTTATCTCCACACCCGCAGCCCCGCGACGATGAGTGTTTCTCCCGCGGGTTCTCCCGCGAGCCGTGCCAACTCCGCGGCGCGACCATAGCCGCGCTCCCACACCACGCCCACATACGGCGCAAACTCACGCCGGATCTCAAACCGTGTACGCAACCCGAAGGACGTATTGCTCAATCCGCGCCCCACACCGAACGCGTCGTCGTCTTTGAGTGCCACGGTGGACTCAATGCGCGGCTGCAGAACCAAACGTTGCGTCAGGAAGAGGTCGTACGAGGCGGTGAGGTCGAACGAGAGATTGCCATCCGTCGTGACGAACAGCGACGGCTCGAGCTCGAACCAGCCTGGAGCTAAGCCCTGCAATCCCAACACCGCACCAGCGCGCGACGCGTTCGCACCCTCTGCCGTGCGCAAGTCGGCGCGGGCGCCCAACTGCAGGTCCCACCACGGCGAGAGCATCCGGCCATAGAGCAGTTGGTACTCACCGTGCGTGGCGCGCGCCGTCGTCGCGGCGCTACCGTCGGCCTTGAACCACAGGCGGCGGCTCGCTCCCCCCGTCCACGCGAGCACATCGAAGAGTACCGGACGACCAGCACCAGCCGCGTCGTACTCGAGCACTTCCGTCAGCACGAATGTCTCGCGCGCCCATCCCATTCCGTGCGGCGCAGCGTGCGGTACGCTATCACGCGCCTGAGCGTGCAGATGCTCGAGTGGGGCCGCGAGCGCCACACTGAGTGCCGACAACAGGAACGCTACCCATCGTCTCTGCCACTCATTCCGCATCGTGATGCCCCTCGTGGCCGGTCGGCGCACTCACGCGCACTTCACGAAACATTCCGACCTCCATATGGTAGAGCACGTGGCAATGAAACGCCCATCGCCCTGGGGCGTCCGCCGTGACCAACAGCGACACGCGCTCCGCCGGCTTCACGTTGATGGTATGGATCCGCGGGCTACGGTCGCCCTGTCCGTTTTCCAACTCCATCCACATCCCGTGCAAGTGCATCGGGTGGTTCATCATCGTGTCGTTCACCATCATCAAGCGAATCCGCTCGCCGTAGGCGAACTCGATGGGCTCCGCTTCATCATAGGGCACACCGTCGATGGCCCACGTGAAACGCTCCATATTGCCCGTGAGATGAATCTCGATCTCCCGCGTCGGCGCGCGAAACTCCGCGTAGGGAGCCGCGGATCGCAGCTGCGAGTACAGCAACACGCGACGGCCATCCTCGCCCAGGCCCGCACCCGGCTCGCCGAGTCGACTCTTCGTGCTCATCGGGACCATCGCGTTGCCGTTGCCGTGCGTGTCGGTGCCGTGCGGCGTCTCCGGTGGTAGCGTCCCAGGTGCTCGCAACGCTGCGGAATCGCCCATCTCCGACATATCGTGCCCCGCGTGCTCGTCATCGGCTGCAGTTGTCGACGGAGCGCGGGGCGGCATCTCGTGTTCCAATTGGGCGTGGTCCATTCCGTCCATCCCGCCCATCGCGGAGTGATCCATCCCCATATCGGCCATCGTGAGCAGCGGCCGGCGCCGACGCGGCGGAAGGCTGGCGAGCCCTCCGGCGCGAGACGCCAACGTCGCCGCGGTGAAGCCGCTGCGATCCATCGCCTCGGAGTACACGGCGTAGGCCCGGTCGTCGGGGAGCTGCACAATCACATCGTACGTCTCTGCAATCGCGATGCGGAACTCCTCAGTCTCCACGGGCTCCACTGGCTGCCCGCTCACTTGCACGACGGTCATCGGTAGGCCCGGTACGCGTACATCGAAGTACGAACCCGCCGCCGCGTTGATCACGCGAAGCAGAACGCGTTCTCCCGGCGCGAACTGCGCCGTCCAAGGCTCCTCGGCGGTGCGCCCGTTCAGCAGGTAGCTGTACGTCGCGCCTGTGACGTCCGCGATGTCCGTCGGATTCATTCGCATTCCGGCCCACATCCAACGATCGCTGATGGTGGCCGAGAATCCGTCGCGCGCGACGTCGCGGAAGAAGTCGGCCACCGTCCGGCGCTGATAGTTGTACGCGTCCGGCTGCTTCTTGAGTCGCGAGAGGACGCGATACGGGTTCTCGAAGGTCCAGTCGGACAGCACCAGTACGTGCTCGCGGTCATAAGCCGGGCCGCTGCGCTCGGTCGGCTCAATGATCAATGCGCCATAGTGGCCAAGCTGCTCTTGCAACCCAGAGTGGCTGTGATACCAATAGGTGCCAGCCTGCTTCACCGCGAATCGGTACTCGAAGGTCTCGCCGGGTCGAATGCCCGGAAAGCTCAAGCCCGGCACGCCATCCATGTCGGGCGGCAAGATGATGCCGTGCCAGTGAACTGATGTGTCTTCCGACAGCGTGTTCCGCACCCTGATGACAGCTTGTTCGCCCTCACGGAATCGCAGCACGGGCCCGGGCACGGTCCCATTGATCGTCGTCGCGCGGGCGTTCCGCCCATCGAGTCGTACAATGGTCTCGGCGATAGTGAGGTCGTACTCGCGCACGCCGCCTGGCGCAGGAGCAAGCGCGGGTAGACCGGGGTCCAGAGAACGTGCTGTGGCAACGCCCGCGCGGAGCGGTTCGGGTAGCGCAGCCGCAGCGCCGAGGAGTGCACCAGCCTCGAGGAAGCTCCGGCGCGAGACGTGGAAGTTTTGACGCGGTTGAGTCACGGGCAAAGTTCGCTTGACACGGAAGAATGGGCCATCGACGCATGGCAGGGCGCCTAACGGAAAGCTAGGTGCGCGTTTTACGTTCTGTAAAGCCCTTGCGCGCCTGCCTGCATCGCTCGGCACTTGCCGATTGTAGTTTACACGGAGTAAACTCTAGGGACAGCCTCGTCGTTCCTGCCGCTTCCCTCCACATTCTCTCGCCCAATGTCTGGCATCGTTCGCCGCCTCGCCGTTGCCGTCGTACTGACCGTCGCACTCGCAGGCCGCGCCACCGCCCAGGACCACGCTCACGCAGGCCACCAAGCGTCGCCGAATGCAGAGGTCGCGTCCGTGATTCAGGCCATCCAGGCGCTCTTCGCTGCCGCGGAGCGCGGCGACCTGGCGGCACTCGACTCGATCTACGCAGGAGACAGTCTTCTCGTCATTGAGGGATCCGGCATCAACCGCGGGTGGACGGACTATCGCGACAATCACCTCGCGCCGGAACTAAAGGAATTCAGCAACTTCCGGTATCGGCCTTTTGAGATCGAAGCGCGCGTGTCTGGCACTCTTGCGTGGGCCACGTTCCGCTACGCGCTCAGCGCCGACCTACCCACCGGAAAGGCTGACGTCGTGGGACGCGGCACCGCGATTCTTGAGCGCCGTGGCGCGCGATGGGTCGTGCGCCTGACGCACACGGCGAGCCGTGCCCGCCGACCCAGTGATCCGCCGATGCCCTGAGTCACCGCAGTTGGCGCGCCGACCTTCACGGACCTAAACTCAGAGTATGTCACCTCGCAAGCGTCGCATCCTTTCACCAAAGTCACCCCGGCTCCCCGAGACGATGAATCTCTCCGGGAGCGGGGTCGGCACCGTCTTAGGTGAGCTTGAAGCCCGACTGATGCGACTGTGCTGGGACGCCGCGCGGCCACTGAGTGCGCGAGACATTCACGACCGTCTCCGAGCTGAGCATCCTGTTTCTCCCCTGACGAGTACCACGGTGCTCAATCGCCTCGTGCGCAAGGGATTTCTTTCGCGCGGTCGCGTGGATGGGTTGCTGCATTTCACGGCGCGCGTAGACGAGTCGGAGTTCGTCTCACAAGCGTCGCGCCGAGCGGTGGAGGGGATTCTCTCGCTCGGTGCCGAAGCGGTGACGGCGTCGATCGTCGACGTGCTCGCCGAACGCGATCCTGAGCAGCTCGCTGAACTCGCACGCCTGATTCGTCGCAAGTTGCGCGAGCAGGACGGCTAGCGCGATGCCGTCGGCCAGCGTCGGCATCCGCCCCCCCGTCATACGCCGGGAGGAGCGACGCAGACGCTTCTTGCTCTTCGCCATTGTTTCGTTGCTGCTTCTCGGCGTCACGCCAGTCGTCGGACATCACGTACTCGGCGTGGTACCGTGGCTTTCCGCTGAGCAGCATCACCTTGCGATGCTGTGCTTGGTCGCATTGCACCAATTGCTCGAGCCCGTACACGACCTTGCGCATTGGCTGTTGTATGCGGGCATCGCTTTCGTTGTATTGGAGCGAGGGCGGGTGCTGTGGCGCCACGGACGCGTCATGCGCGACCTTCCTCAAGCGCGCGTGAGTCCAGACTCGGTGTTGGGACGTGCCGCGCTCGGGGCAGGACTTCGCGTCGGGCAGGTGTGGGCCGTGCGTGGACTCCCGATGCCTGCCTTTACGACTGGGTGGATTCGGCCACGGGTCATCGTTGCGACCGACCTTAGCGAGCGACTCACACCTGACGAACTCACCGCCGTACTCGCTCACGAAGCCGTGCACCTTCGGCGACGCGATCCGCTGCGGCTTTTCGCACTTCGCTCGCTTGCCTCGCTGTTGTTTTGGCTTCCCGTCCTGCGCAGAGTCGCCGCCGATTTGGAGGACGAGGTGGAGATCACCGCTGATGATGAAGTGGCGCTGCGTCTCGCACTACCCCTCGCCTCAGCCGTACTCAAGCTCGGTGGGGGCACATCGACTCCTGTTGCCACGACGGTGGGATTTCAGCGTGCCGATTTGTTGCCGCGCCGCATTCGGCGTCTTGCAGGCGAGGATGCACTGGCGGTATCACACACGTCCACGCGTTCCCTCATTGCGGCATCGGTGGCATTGCTCCTTGCATGGAGTTCCGGTGTGATGGTGTTGCATCCTCTGAGTGACCCGGGCCTGCACACGGCCCACGGACCAGCGCATTGTGATCATCCGGGGGCGAACCCACTGACGCATCTCTTCTGCCGAGGCTGGTCGCTTGGGGGCGATGGATGCCCACACGAGGCCGCGCGTCGCTCAACGCCGTGATGCCTGCACCGGACCGCGACGAAGGGTTGTGCCCCTTGCGGCGCGGCCGGCCAGTAGTAAGATTTTACACAGAGTAAAGCGTCTTCACCCAATCCTGCTTCCCGATGCACCATTCCCTTCGCTCGCTTGCCCTCATCGCTGTGCTCGCCCTCGCCGTCCCGCTGAGCGCCGCGAGCGCCCATCCTCGCCTGCTCAAGTCGACGCCAGCCGCCGACAGTCGCTCCGCAGAAGCGCCGCGCGAAGTTGCGCTCACGTTTAATGAATCTCTCGATCTCGCACTCACTCGCGTAACGTTACACCACGGCGAGATGGCCATCCGCTTGGGAGCGCTTCAGTTCGACCAGGGCGACGACAAAACCGTGACCGCGAGCATTGTCGGTTCCCTCGCGCCGGGTCGCTACACCGTTCGGTGGCAAGTCACGGGCGATGACGGCCATCCGGTGCGTGGCACGTTCACGTTCGAGGTCCTCGCCGCAAGCACCGCTGCGTCGCCACCCTCGCATCGCTGAGCTGACCGCTCAATCATGGAGAGCGTTTTCGGAGTCGAGTCTGCGGCCTTCGTAGCGATCCGGGCGGTTCTGTCCGGCTGCACGGTGCTGCTACTGGGCGCGCTCGCGTTGCGGTGCGTGGTGATGCGCCGCTACAAAGGGCCAGATGCTGGCGAGTTGCGAGATGCGGTCAACTCCACGCTTCCGCGATGGATCGACGTACTTGGATTGCTGGCGGTGCTCGCCACGTTTGCGAGACTCGGCGCGCAGCACGCCGCTGTGTTCGGTATCGATGTTGCTCCCTCCGGTGAATCGCTCTCGGCACTCGTGTTCCGCGCCGGGTGGGGACGAACGTGGTTGGTGGCGCTCGCCAGCGCGGTGACGGTGACTTGGGTCGCACCGCGGCTACGAAGGAATACCACGGCAGGGTGGGCGACACTCGTTGGCGCAGTACTCGCGTTCACCGTGACGCAACCGTGGTCTGGTCATCCAGCGGCGGCGGCACAACCGATGCTCTCCATTGCAATGCAGTTCGTGCACGTGGTGGGCGCCGGCGGCTGGCTCGGAAGCCTCGCGCTTCTAACGTTCGTTGCGGTCCCCGCGGCCGGTCGCGTGAACGGTGTTGGCGCAGCGGGGGCGGATGCGCGAATCGCCGGGCTCCTGCGCGCGTTCAGTCCTACGGCTCTCGTTTTTGCGACACTGAATCGCCCCGGGTTCTCCGGAGGCTCAGTTAGTTGAGTGCCAGGGCCGAGTGGTCGGCCTGGACCCGGTGATACTGCTCCTCGTACTCCGCCGGCGGGAGGTAACCGATCGGTTCCATCAGGCGCTGGGAGTTGTACCACGCGACCCATTCGAGCGTCGCGTACTCGACGTCCTCCAGTCCCTTCCATGGCCCGAGATGGTGGATCACCTCGGTCTTGTAGAGCCCGTTGATCGTTTCGGCGAGCGCGTTGTCGTAGGCATCGCCGCGGCTGCCGACGCTCGAGTCGATGCCGGCCTCCACGAGTCGATCGGTGTAGCGGATCGCCAGGTACTGCACGCCGCGATCGCTGTGATGCACCAGCGGGCCGTCGAGCTCGCGATCGTAGAGCGCCTGCTCCAGCGCGTCGAGCGCGAGATCCGTGCGCAGCGTGGTCGTCGCCCGCCAGCCGACGATACGCCGCGAGAAGGCGTCGATCACGAAGGCGACGTACACGAAGCCGCGCCACGTCGCGACGTACGTGAAGTCCGAGACCCAGAGTTGGTTCGGCCGCGTCGCCGTGAAGTTGCGTTGCACGAGATCCTGCGGACGATGCGCCTGGGCTTCTGCGAGGACCGCCCAGCGCCGGCGCCGACCGCGCAGCACGCCGCGCAGCCCCATCACCTTGAAGAGCCGCGCGATCGTGCAGCGCGCCACGCGCATGCCCTCGCGCAGGAGCTCCTTCCACACCTTCTTGGCGCCATAGCGTCGCCGGGTCGCCTCCCACACGCGCTGAATGGCCGGCATCAGCGTCGCGTCGCGCTGCGTCCGTGCCGAGCGGCGCGTCACATCGCGTTCGCGCGCCTTCGTCTCGTAGTAGGTCGACGGAGCGATCGGCAGCACCGCGCAGATCGGCTCGACTCCGTAGTCCTCGCGATGCGCGTCGATGAAGCGCACCATCAGTTCGGTCGGCGGTCGAGCTCCGCCACTGCGAAAAACGCGGCCGCCTTCTTGAGGATCTCGTTCGCGCGCCGCAGCTCCTTGTTCTCGCGCTCGAGTTCCTTCAGGCGCGACTCTTCGGCGGTCGTCACACCAGGGCGCTGGCCGGTGTCGCGCTCGTGGCGGCGCATCCAGTTCCGGAGCGTCTCCGGATGGCAGCCGAGCTTCTCTGCGACGGAGCGCACCGCGGCCCACTGCGACCCGTGGGCGGGCGTCTGCTCCTGCACCATCCGGATGGCGCGTTCGCGGACTTCAGGCGAAAATGATGACGGTCTGGGCATAGCTCCAACCTCTCAGGGTATGGAGCCTCCGGCAATCCCGGGGCGATTCAACACTGCTCGCGCTTACGGGTCTCGCGACTGCCTGGGGCAACCTTGGTGGTGTGGCTTCGCTCTGGCAGAGCGTGTACGGGCGCACGCTTGCGCTGAAGCTTGCCCTACTTGCGATCGTCGCTGGGACTGGCGCGTACAACTGGCGGCGTGTGCTTCCGTCGCTCGGCCAGTCAAATGGTAGCGCGGCGCTGCGACGGTCTTCACTCGTGGAACTCGCGGCGGGAGTGCTCGTGCTGGTGGTGACTGCGGTGCTTGTCGCCACTCCAATGCCTGGCGAATAGCGCGTAGGACAGGGCCGGCATAACGAAGCTTGCTGGCTGACAGCCACGCTATTGTAGCGCCCGCTTCGCGGGCGCATTTTATGGAGTGTCTGCAGCAGAAGCACACGTTATGCGCGTGCAACTGAGGTCGTGGTGCGGTAAGTTTCTGGGATGGGAATGCGATTCAGTTGGGATCCGCGGAAGGCCTCCGCGAACGTCAAGAAGCACGGCGTATCGTTCGTGGAGGCCAGCACCGCGTTCGCGGATCCCCTCTCGATCACCATACCTGACCCGGAGCACTCCACCGACGAGACCAGGTTTCTGCTGATTGGGTGTTCCACCCAGCAACGCCTTGTTGTCGTGATTCATGCCGAGCGTAGTGAGTCGGACATCCGGCTCATCAGCGCTCGCCTAGCCAGCCGCCGCGAGCGGCGCACCTATGAAGAAGACACCTAGCCGAGTACGGGAGGTCAGCACTATGCGCGCGGAATACGACTTCAGCGGCGGTGTGCGTGGGAAGTACGCGAAACGGTATGCGCAGGGCTCGAACATCGTCGTGCTCGAACCCGACGTGGCCGAAGCCTTTCCAACAGCGCGTGCGGTGAACACGGCGCTGCGCAAGTTGCTTCGCGAGTCGCCGAGCCTGCCGCGCCGCAGGTCCCGCCCCCGCAGCGCATAACGGCAGTTGGTGCTGACGGTCACACTAGGGAAGCGGCGGCTCCGCCGCCGCCTTTTATGGAGTGCCCGCAGCACGACTTGACGTTATGCGAACACCGCCGGCATTGACGCGTGTCACGTTACGCGTTACATTCCAGCGTGATCAAGACCTTCGCTGACCGGCAGACCGAGGAGCTGTTCCGCACGGGGAAGGCGAAGCGCGTCCCCGCCGACGTCGCCCGCCGCGCCTTGCGCAAGGTCGAAGCCGTGGACGCCGCCACCCAGGTCGCCGATCTCAAGGTGCCGCCCGGCAATCGCTTGCACGCGCTCAAAGGCGACCGAGCTGGACAGCACGCCATTTCCGTGAACGACCAATGGCGCATCTGCTTCCGCTTCAATGACGGCGACGCGTTCGACGTTGAGTTGTGCGATTACCACTAGCTGGAGCTTCTCATGAGCATTCCCAACACCAAGCCGCTCGAGCGGCGCCCGATTCATCCCGGCGAGATCCTCCGCGAGGACTTCCTCCCGGAGTACGAGCTTTCGGTCACGGCGCTCGCCGAGGCCCTCGGCGTTTCGCGGCAGTCCGTCAACGAGCTGCTCCGCGAGCGGCGCGCGGTCAGCCCCGAGATGGCGCTGCGGCTTGGCAAGCTCTTCGGCACGTCACCGGAGTTCTGGCTCAATCTCCAGCGTAACGTCGACCTCTGGGACGCGGCCCGCGGGCTCAAGCGCGAGATCGCGCACATTCATCCCCTGCAAGTCGCATAACGCAGCTTGCTGCCGACGAGCGCAGGTGCGGTAGCGGTTGGGGGGCCACGGCTTCACTTTAGGTGAAGGACTGCCGCGGTCTCCCAACCGCATTTTATGGGAGCGCTCGTAGCAGAAGCACACGTCATGCGGCGCCCCACGCATCGCGATGGGGTTCGAGACTCGGCCGAGATCGCGAACGCTTGGGGGAACAGCAACTGGAGTTCCTTGCACGGCGTGGCGGTCGACGCGTACCATTGACTGCCACCCGATGTCTGCCGTCCATTCTGGAGCCGAGGCACCCAATGACGTTCCGCTCGAGCCGTGTCGGTGCCCTCATCGTCCTTGGCATCGCGTGTGCCAACGGCACGCCCGTCACGGCGCTGGGACAGGGGAGGGAGCAGGTCGCTCGATCCAGTAGCGGCATGATCGTCTCCGCCCACCCGCTGGCCACCTTGGCGGGGCAGAGGATCCTCGAGCGTGGCGGCAACGCGGCGGACGCTGCCGTCGCCGCGGCCTTTGCGATTGCCGTGGTCGAACCGGCGATGAACGGCATCGGTGGTCGCAACCAGATCCTCGTGCGGCATGCCGATGGCAAGGTCTTCGGTATCGATGGGACCACTCAGGTGCCACAGGGCTACGACACGCTGACGGCACCGCGCGCGTCATCGGGATACGCGACGGTCGGGGTTCCGGGAGCCGTGGCGGGACTGATCAGACTCCACAAGGAGCACGGCTCGCTCACACTCGAAGAGGTCATGGCGTCGGCGATCGACTACGCGGAGAACGGATTCCGGCTGCTCCCCATCCAGTCACGCATGCACGCCGGATCGGTTGCCGCATTCGCCGTGTCCGCCGGTGCGCGCGCCGCCTACCTGAAACCGGACGGCACTCCTCCGAGGGCCGGGGACTTGCTCCGCCAGCCCGACCTGGCCAGGACCCTGCGCACGATCGCCTCCGGCGGCCATGACGCCTTCTACCGCGGTGACATTGCCCGGACCATCGCCGCCGACATGGCCGCCAACGCCGGCTATGTGACGCTGCAGTCTCTCGCCGACTATCGCGCCGAGGACTCGCGCGTCGTCCGGGGCACCTATCGCGGCTTCGACCTCGTCGGGCTCGACGTCCCCGCGTCAGGCTCCATCGTGATCCAGGCGCTGCAGATCATGGAACGGTTCGATCGGGCCCGGTATTCGGAGACCCAGTGGGCCGCCATTGTCGGGCAGGCCATCGGACTGGCGATCCCGGACCTGGTCCGGCTCGGCGCGGACAGTACCGCGAGCCGCGCGACATCCAAGGCGTGGGCCATAACGCAGGCCGCGAAGGTGCGGCTGGTGGCGGTCGGCGCGAATGGTGGCATCCCCGACACGGAGGGGCATACCACACACCTGTCGGTCGCCGATTCCAGTGGCATGGTCGTGTCCCTCACGCAGACGCTGGGACCAACGTTCGGCTCGGCGGTCGCCACGCCGGGACTCGGGTTCCTCTACGCGGCCACCATGGGAGGCTACCTCGGGGGCGGACAGGGGCCAGGCGTGCGGGCCCGGTCGGGAATCGCGCCGCTGATCGTCACGAAGGATGGCGCGCCAGTCCTGGTCCTCGGGGCCGCCGGCGGCATCAGGATCATCTCCGCCGTGGTGCAGGCGGTCAGCAGGGTGGTGGACGACAACCTTCCCCTTCCACTGGCCTTGGCCGCGCCCCGCGTACACCCGGAACTCGATTCGACCTCAGTCTTTGCCGGGTTGTCCATTGAGACCGAACCCGGCCCCGGTTGGACGCGGGCACAGGCCGCGGCGATCGACAGCATGGGAATCCGCACGCGTCCTCAGCCGCAGCCCGGACAGTTCGGTCGCGTGCACGCGATTCGCTTCCACAAGGCGACTGGTGAGTGGGAAGGCGCCGCCGATCCGGATGGAGAGGGGATGGCGAGCAGTCCGGAACGGCCGCGAGCCGGAGGGCGCGGTGCGCCTCCGCCTGCATCGCCTCGCATTCCCTGAAGGACAAGCCGGTCGCGACACCGGTGACGGGAGTCACCCGAGGAATCAGTGGTGTGGCGGGCTCCCTGACGTGCTGGCCTCAACCGTGCGCCCGATCCGAGATAGTCGAGGTACAGGAGCACCGAGCACATGTCCGCGATGCGCGGACGCCGTCACCCGAATGTCGCGTGCGGTGCCATTCCAGCGCATGTCGCGGCCTAACGGTGCTTGCTGCTGACGAGCGGCTTGCGGACGCTCGCTGCGCCCGCGATGATGTGACCGCTCGCAGCAGAAGTTGCCGTTATGTGGACGCGAGCCCGGGATGGCTCTACCACCGCTCGCCCCCTAGAGTCCTGATATGCGTCTCTCCTTCGAGCTCACCGAGGCCCAGCAGGGCCAGCTCAGCGCCATCGCCCAGCGGCTGAACGTGCCCGTGGACGCGCTGGCGGCTGCCGCGTTGCGTGACCTGCTCGACCGTCGCGAGGCCGCCTATGAGACTGCGGCCCGCCATGTTGTCGAGAAGAACGCCGAACTCTACCGCAAGCTCGAGTAGCGGGCGCCCGTCCGCGTGGCGACCCGGTTCCTTTCGCTCGCTGAAGTCCTCGACCTCTACAGCCGCGTGTTGGTCGCCGGCGGGGGTGCGTCGGCCATTCGCGATCTCGGCGCGCTGGAGTCCGCGCTCGCGCAGCCACGTGCGACGTTCGCCGACGAGGATCTCTATCCCTCGCTCGCCGAGAAGGCGTCCGCCCTTGGCTTCTCACTCATCCTCAATCACCCGTTCGTCGATGGCAACAAGCGCATCGGCCACGCGGCGGTTGAAGTCTCTCTGGTGCTGAACGGCTTCGAGTTGTCGGCCGGGATTGATGACGCCGAACGAGTCATCCTCGGCGTTGCGGCGGGGACAATGAGTCTGGACGAGTTCACGACGTGGATCCGAGAATCTCTCGTCGCATTCCCGGCACCGTAGCGGAACGACGGGCGCCATCTGAGGCCAAGCGTGAAGTGCACCGCTGGGCTCCGCGCGATGCCTCGAGCTCAGCCCGGCGGCAACAGCTGATCGATGATCGTCTGCTTCAGTTGGCGGATCCGCTCCTCGTCGCGCTTGTACACCGTCCAGCGCCCGACCTTCGTCGCCTCGACGAGCCCGATGCCGATGAGCACGTCCATCTGCTCGTTGAACGACGGCTGGGCGATCCGGAAATGCTTGAGGAGCGCCTTGGCGGTGACACCGAGCGGTTGGCCTGCCGCATCGCGCGGTCCGTCGAAGGCGGCGGGGTCCCTGAGCAGCTCGAGCACCTTGAGTCGGGTAGGGCTCGCCAACGCCTTCAATCCTGGGATGAGTTGCACGATCGGCTCCGGAAATGGTCGGGTGAGCTCCAACGCGCGCGCGGAGACATTGGACTTGTCCGAAGCATTCGTCAATCCCAGGGTGCGTCGCCCAATCCCCGCGGCGGCGTCGGCGTCCGCACGATCGAATAGATCGGTTTGCTCCGAAGGAACGCGCCATTCACACCCGTGACGCCGCATTCGCCCGCCGGGACGGTGATCTTCAGCACCGGACACATAGGAGCAAGCCGACGCAACCTGTTTCCGAATCGAAAAAAACTTCGGATGTATCCGACGCATTGCGATCCCCGCATCGCTGCCCCACCGATCGGCGGAGCGCGACGGGGAACTCCGAGGCGAATACATAGGATGACACCGATGCGAATCGCTTCGATCTCGGTTCCTCCAGGGTTCAGCGTCGATGAACGTCGATTCGACGTGCGCCAAGCAGATCGTATTCCTCATTCACCTCGAATGAGACCTCATTCACTTCGGATCAGACCTCATTCACTTCGGATTAGCCCTATGTAATCCGATTGACTCCGCCGTTCGCGGAGAAGAACGGCTCATGCACGCTCTGTCGGCTGCCGTACGCTTCGGAGTGTTCCGATGTAATGTGTCGAAATCGACATCACGGCCGATTGCAGCCGATGACGAGCCCCAAAAACAGAGATGACAGTTCGGAGAACTCCTATGTGAGCGACCTCAGCGTCCGAAACGCTTCGGAAAGTTCCGTTTCGAGTTGCGCCCCGCGACCTGCGCCGCGGTTCCCGTCACTCGACGGCGCCAGGAGTCCGCCAAAACATCGGGTCACTCCTATGCATGGCGCCCATCCGATGCTCCGGAGCGCCTCGAGCGGGCGTCTGCTACGCCGCGCGCACCGGCAGCACGCGCCGACTCGCGGCGATCACCCCGCCGCCGAGCACGACATCGCCCGAGTAGAACACGACCGACTGCCCGGGGGAGATCGCATGCACCGGCGCATCGAGCGCGACTTCGATCGCCTCGCCGTCACGGTGCACCACATGGCCGGGGACGGTCGGCGCGCGGTGACGGATCCGCACCGCGATCGCGTCGCCGGGCGCGGGGGGCGTGGACACCAGCCAGTTCACCTCGCGCGCGACGAGGCCGCGACCGAGCAACGCCTCGCGCGGACCGATCACCACGGCGCGATCCTCCGGTCGCAGCGCGACCACGAACATCGGCTCGGCGGATCCGCCGGGCAGTCCGCGGCGCTGCCCCACGGTGTAGCGCGCGAACCCGTCATGCGTGCCCACCACGGTGCCGTCGAGCGTGACGATCGGGCCGGCCGCGAGCGCGGGGGCGTCGGCGGGGAGTTCGCGCTCGAGCACCTTCACGTAGTCGCCGTCGGGGACGAAGCAGATCTCCTGGCTCTCCGGCTTCTCGGCGGTGAGGAGCCCGAGGTCGCGCGCGGCCTGCCGCGTCTCGTCCTTGGTCATGTGGCCCACCGGGAGCTTCATCCGCGCCAGCACCGCGCGCTCGATGCCCCAGAGGAAGTAGGTCTGGTCCTTCGCGTCGTCGAGGCCGCGCTGCAGGCGCCCGTCATGGATGCGGGCGTAGTGACCCGTCGCGATCCACCGCGCGTCGATCGCGTCGGCCTTCTCGAGGAGGTCGCGGAACTTCGTGAAGGTGTTGCAGCGCACGCAGGGGATCGGCGTCCGGCCCGCCGCGTACTCGGCGACGAAGTCGGCGACCACGTCGCGGCCGAAGCGGTCCTGGAGGTTGAGCACGTAGTGCGGGATCCCGAGGTGCTCGGCCACGCGCCGCGCGTCGTTCACGCTGTCGAGCGAGCAACAGGGCTTGTCGGGGACCTCGCCGCCATCGTGGAACAGCTTCATCGTGATGCCGACGACGTCGTAGCCCTCGCGAACGAGGAGGGCGGCGGCGACCGAGGAGTCGACGCCGCCCGACATCGCGACCAGCACCCGCTCGCGCGTCACGCGACTCCGCTGAGGCCGCGCGCCTTGAGGATCAGGGCGGGGAAGAGCTCGGCGACGCGGTCGATCTGCTCGGGCGTCGTGAGCGCGCCGAGCGAGAGACGGATGGCGGCGCTCGCGAGGTCGGCGCGCACGCCCATGGCGGAGAGCACGTGCGACGGCGTGATGCTCCCGCTCTGGCAGGCCGAGCCGGCCGAGGCGGCGACGCCCTGGAGGTCGAGCGCCATCAGGAGCGACTCGGAGTCGGTGCCGGGGACGGAGACGTTGCAGATGTGCGGGGCGCGCTTGGCCCCCGTGCCGTGGATCAACGCATCGGGGACGCGCGCGAGCAGCGCGGCCTCGAGCCGGTCGCGCAGCGGCTCGAGGGTCCGCCAGTGCGCCTCGCGCTCGTCGCTGGCGAGTTCCATCGCGCGCGCGAGGCCGACCGCGTACGCGACGTTCTCCGTCCCGGGGCGGCGGCCGCGATCCTGCGTGCCACCGAAGAAGAGCGGCTCGAGCGGGGTGCCGCGGCGGATGTAGAACGCGCCGATCCCCTTGGGCGCCCCGAACTTGTGGCCGCTCACCGAGATGAAGTCGAACGGGATCGCCTTCGCGTCGATGGCGACCTTGCCGAACGCCTGCACGGCGTCCGAGTGGAAGATCCCGCCGGCCGCCTTGGTGAGCTGCGCCAGTTCCTCGATCGGCTGGATGACGCCGGTCTCGTTGTTGATCCACATCACCGACGTGAGCGCGAGCGGTCCGCTGATCTGCGCGCGCGCATCGTCGAGGTCCACGGCGCCGTCGCCGGCGATGCGGAGCAGTCGTTCCTCGGCGCCTTCCTTCTGCGCCTGATGCACCGCCTGCAGCACGGCCTTGTGCTCGATGGGCGTGGAGACCACGGCGCGCTTGCCCTGCGTCTTGAGCACGCGCCACCCGCCGAGGACGGCGAGGTTGTCGCCTTCGGTGCCGCCCGAGGTGAAGCAGACCTCGTCCGGCGCCGCGTTCAGGCAGCGTGCCACCCGCTCCCGCGCCTCGTCGAGCGCAGCGCGCGCCTCGCGGCCCCAGCGATGCGTGGAGGACGCATTGCCGAACCGGCCCGAGAAGTACGGGGTCATGGCTTCCAGCACCTCCGGACGGACCGGGGTGGTGGCAGCGTGATCGAGGTAGATGGGAGCGGGCGCCATGCCCGCAATATAAGGGAAACCCTCAGCGGCAGGCGCGGCCGCCGGCGGGGCGGGCGCCGAGTCTCCGCGCGGCCGACTCGGGCATGTACTCCCCGTTCCGGGTGTTGCCGTAGTAGGCGGTCCCGGGGCAGTGGTAGACCTTGCTCGACCGGTTGAGCCAGACGCGCACGTCCTGCGGGTCGGCGGGCACGGCACCGACGTCGCCCTGCAGGATGTCATTCTTGGTGAGGACCGGTGTCACGCGCACCACCGGGTGCAGTTCGATCCCGTTCGGCGCGTTCCCGACCTGTCCGTGCTCGTCGTCCCAGAAGGCGATGCCCTCGACCTCGATCTCGAGGCCGTCGGCGAGGTCCTGCACCGTGCGGCGTGCCTCGGCGAAGTCGGACGCGTGGCGGCTGCCGACCGCGCAGGCCGAGTCGGGGAGCTCGGCGATCAGCACGCGCGTGCGGTCCGCGGGGTCGGCGAGCACGAGATGCAGGTCGGAATCCGCGTCCTGCGGGCGCTGTTCGAGGAGGATCGCGCGCACGCGGAAGCGGCGTCGCTCGAGGGCGAGGCGACCGTTCGCGGGCTTCGACTCGCGAGGCGGCGGGAGCGCGACGAGCGCGCTGATGGTGGTCGGTTCGACGTCGGTCGCGACCGCGCCCGCATCGGCATCACGCAGGACCTTCACGTTCCATCGCTCCACCCCACCGCACGCGGCACCCTGCGCACCGGCACCCGTGGCGATCAGCGCCCCGCAGACCAACGCGACCGCCATGCGGTGACGCCTCATCGTGCTGCGCTCCCTCGGCGCCCGTCGCAGCGCCGCGCCCTCACTTCGTCACGGCGAGCGCCGTCGTCTCCTTCGCGGTCGCGAGCACGATGCTGGTCCGCGTCTCGGCGACCTTGCACTTGCCCATCAGCTCGTCGGTGATGAGCCGCTCGAGCGCGCGCGTGCCGCTGCAGCGCACCTTGAGCAGGTACTCCATTTCGCCGGTGACGTGGTGGCACTCCTGCACCCACGGCATGGTCTTGATGAGCACGAGGAAACGGTCGCGCTTGGCCTGGTCGTAGAACCGCACCGAGACGAACGCGAGCAGGCCGGCGCCGACGGCGTCGGGATCGAGGATGGCGGCGTACCCACTGATGACACCGTCGCGCTCGAGCTTGCGGACCCGCTGGGCGAGCGCGGCCGGCGACAGGCCGGTGAGTTCGCCGAGCGCCGCCCAGGTGGCGCGCCCGTCGCGCATCAGCTCTTCGAGGATCGTCTTGTCCGTATCGTCGATCAGGTGCACTCGGGACTCCGCGAGCGGTGTGGGCAGGGAGGGACCGTTCATCGCAGGAAGGCCGCGGCGTTGCCGCCATCGACCGTCATGACACAACCCGTCGTCGCCTCGGCCTGCGCCAGCCAGCCGAACGCCGCCGCCACATCGGCGGCCGTCGTCTCGCGACCGAGGAGATTCTGGCGGAAATATGCCTCGGGCGACAGCCCCCGGGCCTTCGCGCGGGCTTCGAGCACCCCCCCGCCGAAGAGGTCGGTGCGGATGCGATCGGCGTTCACCGCGTTGCTCCGGATGCCGTGGACGCCCAGGTCCACGGCGTACTGCCGCATGAGGGCGAGGAGTCCCGCCTTGGCCACGGCGTACGGGCCGAAGTCGGGGCCGGGGTTCACCGCGCTCTTGGAGGCATTGTAGAGGAGGCAGCCGCCGATGTCCTGCGCGAGCAGCACGTCGGTCACCGCGCGCGAGACGCGCTCGTGGCCCATCAGGTTGATGTCGAGCGACGCCGCGAGCCGCGCCTCGCCCTCGGCGGTGTGCAGCTGCCCCTGCGGCGCGGTGCCCGCGTTCGAGACGAGGAGGTCGATGCCGCCGAAGGAATCGATGCAGGCGTCGATCGCGCTGCGCACGGACGCGGCATCCATGACGTCGAGCCTCGCACTCGTCACGCGCAGGCCCGCGCGCGCCGCGAGTCCCGAGGCGGTGGCGGCCACCGCAGCGCCATCGATGTCGGTGCAGCAGACATGCGCACCCAGCGACAGGAGGTGCTCGGCGGTCGCGCGACCGATCCCGGCCGCTGCACCGGTGACCAGCGCGATGCGACCGGCGAGCGGCCCCGGCGTCCCGCCCTTCGCGAGCTTCGCCTGCTCGAGCGACCAGTACTCGACGTCGAAGAGGTCGAGTTCCCCCACCGGGGTGTAGCGTCCGACCGCCTCCGCGTCGAGCATGACCTGCGCCGCACGCGCGAGGATGTCACCCGCGATGCGCGCGTCGGCCAAGGTGCGCCCGAGCGTGAGGGCGCCGCACCCCGGGACGAGCACGAGGCGCGGCGCGGCATCGAGCGGTCGCACCTCGCGTGCGCGCGCCGATGTGCCGCGCCGCACGAACTCGGCGTAGTCGGCGGCGTGCGCGGCCACCGCCTCGATGATGCAGGACGTGAGCGCATCCGGTTGGCTCCCGGTGTCCATCGTGCCCGCGCCGTCCGTCGGCAGGTCGAGCCAGAGCGGGCGCGGCTTGGTGCGGATCACGTGGTCGGGCGTCACGGTGCCGCGCGCGGTGAGCTCGCGACCGGCGGGATGCGCGAGCAACGCGCGGATCGCGGGCTCGGCGCGCCACTCCATGACGAAGCGGCCGGAGCCGGCGCGTTCGAGCGCACCGCGGAGCCGCGGCGCGATCCGCCGACGCCACGCGTCGCGGTCGGGCCGGAGCGGGGCCGGGGCGACCGCCACCGCGGGACGATGCGCGGTGCGCCACTCGGCCGCGGCGCGCACGCCGTCGATCATCCGCTCGTAGCTCTCGAGCGCGGTCGCGCCCCACGTGAAGATCCCGTGCTGTTCGAGGATGAGCCCGTGCTTGCCGCGCAGGTCCCGGCCGAGCTCGACGACGCGCTTGGCGAGCGCGAAGCCGGGCATCACGTAGGGGATGAAGAGGAAGGCGTCGCCCCAGACCTCGCGCGCGATCGCGCGCGCATCGGGCTGGTCCTGGAGCGCGCAGACGGCATCGGCGTGCGTGTGGTCGACGAACTTCCCCGGGAGGAAGGCATGGAGGAGCGCCTCGACCGAGGGAGTCGGGCTCGACGGGTCGAGCATCTGCGAACGCAACCCGGCGACCATCGCGTCGTCGTCGAGTGCCTCGAGGGCGCAGAGACGACGCAACGGTTCGAGGCGGCAGGCCGCGAAGCCCTGGGGTTCGATCGTCGCGAGATCCCAGCCGGAGCCCTTCACGCAGAGCACCTCGACGGGGGAGCCGTCGATCTCGCGTGCGGTCGTCTTCACCGAGGTGTTGCCACCCCCGTGCAGGACGAGCGAGGGGTCGGCGCCGAGGAGGCGCGAGGTGTAGGTGCGGAGCGCGAGATCCTCGCCCCAGCGGGCGCCGAGCAGGGTGACGATGCTCTCGGCATCGTCAGGGTGGTACCGTGATCGCATCCGGCGAAGGTATGGCGCCTCACGCGCACCCACCAGTCGGGAGTCGTCTGGTCGTGCGGGAGCGGGGTCCGTAGCTTCTCGCGCATGTCCTCCTTCTCCTCGCCGGCTCGTCGCGCGTTCGCGTTCGCCCTCCTCTCCCTCGCGCTCGCCTGCCGCGATGGCGCCGACGACGGAGCGCCGGTGCCCGGGGTCGCCCACTCGCTCGCGGAGTCACGCGCGCAGTCCATCCGCGACCTGCGCTATGCGGTGACCCTCACGATCCCCGAGGCCCGCGACTCCGCCGTGCGCGGGGTGGTGGAGGCGTCGTTCACCTGGAGCGGCGTCGGCGACGTGGTGCTCGACTTCCGGGCCCCGGCATCGCAGGTGGGCGTCGTGCGCGTCGACGGGGACACCGTCACGCCGGCGCTCGTGCCCGATCACGTGGTGATCCCGGCGGCGCGCGTGCCGGCCGGCGCGCACACCGTTTCCGTCGCGTTCACCAGCACCGATGCGGCGCTCAACCGTCAGGAGGAGTTCCTCTATGCGCTCTTCGTTCCTGACCGTGCGTCCACGGCGATCCCGGTCTTCGAGCAGCCGGACCTGAAGGCGAAGTGGACGATCACGCTCGAGCTGCCCGCCGCCTGGAGCGCGGTGAGCAACGGTCCGCTCGTGACGCGCGACAGCACGGCAGCCGGCGCGGGCCGTCATCGGGTCGCGTTCGCCGAGACGGCGCCGATCAGCACCTATCTCGTCACGTTCGCCGCGGGGCGGCTCCAGCAGGAGCAGGCGGTGCGCGGCGGGCGCACGTTCACGATGTACCATCGAGAGACCGACGCGGCGCGCGTCACGCGGAACCGCGACGCGATCTTCGACCTCCACGCCTCGGCGCTCGCCTGGCTGGAGGCGTACACCGGGATCCCGTACCCCTTCGCGAAGTACGACTTCTTCGCGGTGCCGGCGTTCCAGTTCGGCGGGATGGAGCACCCGGGCGCGGTCTGGTATCGCGCCGACGCCCTGTTCCTCGACGAGGCTCCGGCGCGCACGCAGGAGCTCGGGCGCGCGAGCCTCATCGCGCACGAGACCGCGCACATGTGGTTCGGGGACCTGGTCACCATGCGCTGGTTCGACGACGTGTGGATGAAGGAGGTCTTCGCGAACTTCATGGCGGCGAAGATCGTCGCGCCGGCGTTCCCGGACGTGGATCACGCGCTGCGGTTCTTCCAGGCGCATCACGCGACGGCCTACGGTGTGGACCGGACGCCCGGGGCGAACCCGATCCGGCAGGATCTCGCCAACCTATCGGACGCTGGTTCGCTCTACGGGGCGATCATCTACCAGAAGGCCCCGGTGGTGATGCGGCAACTCGAGGCGCTCGTGGGCGACACGGTCTTCCGGGACGGGCTGCGCACGTATCTCGCGCAGCATCGCTTCGCCAATGCGACCTGGCCGGATCTCGTCGGGGCGCTCGACTCGCTCACGCCCGTGGATGTGCGCGCGTGGAGCCGCGTCTGGGTGGAGGAGCCGGGGCGACCGACGGTGCACGCCGAGTGGGTCGGCGGTGCGCTGCGACTCCGCCAGCGGGACGAGTGGTCGACGCTGGCACAGCGGATCGATCAGACCGGTGCGCCGGCCCCTGCGCGGGCGTTGCGGTGGCCGCAGCGGATCACGACGCTCGTCGCGTGGGGCGACTCGGTGCGCCTCGTGCGGGGAGAGCTCGTCGCGGACTCCGCGGTGATCGACGTGCCCGACGCGCCTTCCGGCGCGCCGGAGGTCATCCTCGCCGCGGTGGACGGCGAGAGCTACGCGCGCTTCCCGTTGTCGGACGACACGAAGCGGGTCCTCCTCGCGCGCGTCGCGGCGCTCGACGTCCTCCTGCCGGCACCGTTGCACCGCGCGGTCGCCTGGCAATCGCTCCATGAGGAGCTGCTCGATGGCGCACTGGCCCCTGAGCCGCTGCTCGCGGCGGTGCTCGCGGCGCTGCCCGCGGAGCGCGATGAACTCGTCGCCTCGCAGCTCACGGGACTGATCCGGTCCCTCTACTGGCGCTACCTCCCCGACAGGACGCGTCGTGCGCAGGCGCCCACGGTGGAACGCGCGCTCTGGGCCGCTTTGGACGCGGCTCCGACGCCGGGTCGGAAGGGCGCGTTGTTCAGTGCCATCGTCGGCGTGACGCTGTCGGAGGAGGGCGTCGCGCGACTCGAGCGCATCTGGCGCACGCGCCAGGCACCGCGCGGCTTCCCGGTCTCGGAGTCGCAGTACATCGCGATCGCCGAGGGGCTCGCGCTGCGCGGGGTGGCGAACGCGGAGGCCATCCTCGACGAGCAGGAGCGGCGCATCACGAACCCGGACCGGCTGGCGCGCGCGCGCTTCATGCGGCCCGCGCTCTCGGCCAGCGTCGCGCGGCGCGACTCGCTCTTCCGGTCCTTCGCACAGGTCGAGCGCCGGCGGCGCGAGAGTTGGGTTCTCGACGCGATGGGCGCGATGAACCACCCGCTGCGCGCGCACGAGTTCCTGCCGAACCTCGACGCGGCCCTCGGCCTCACCGAGGAGATCCAGCGCACGGGCGACATCTTCTTCCCGCTGGGGTGGATGTCGGCCACGCTCGGCGGGCATGCGTCGCCGGAGGCGTGGGCGATCGTGCGCGAGCATCTGCGCACGCACCCCGCGATGAACGCGCGGGTGCGCGGGAAGATGCTGCAGGCGTCGGACGAACTGTTCCGGGTCAGCCGGCGGGGAACCGCGGATTCTCGGTCATCCGCTCGAGGAACCCCGGGTGCCGCTGCAGCATCACGTACCCCGCGATGAGCACCGCGAGGGCGTTCGCCGCGATGAGCGACCACCAGGGCAGCACCTCGCGGATCCCTTCCGAGAGCGCGCCGATGAGGGCGATGGTGCCGGCGAAACCCGCGACGATGAAGAGCAGGGCGATCTGCGCCTGCATGGGGCGCAACTCGGCCTCGTGCACCAGCCGGCAGACGACCACGCCGATCAGCAGCGAACCCGCGAGGTGGAGTGCGCTGTAGGCGGCGATCCCCGCGGGATCGATCGGCCACGACCCGCCCGCGGCGGTGAGTTCACCGGGGCCGCGCAGGAGGATGATCCCGAGCTGGTTGACCGTGTACAGCGCCCCGCGCGCCGCGACGAGATCGAAGGCGAGGTAGAAGGCCGCGACCGCGGCGAAGGCGAGGCTGCCGATGATCAGGCCCTCGCGGATCCATCGGGTGGTGTTTGACATGGCGCGCTCGGGCTCGGGGACACCTGCATCCTAGGTGCGGGACCGGGTGAAGTCATCGGAGGAAAGCCCGACAATCGTGTACGGAGTTGCGGCGGGGGTCCGCCGCGGCGCATGGCCGCGCATCCGACGGTGCGGACCCGAGCAGGCGCGCGCCCGATCGGTTTGCGTGCCCCGGAGCGCGGGCGCAGATTCAGCGCGTCCGGACCCTCGATGCACCCTGCCGTTCCCCGTCCCCGGAGGGACCATGCCCCGCTTCCGCTCGACGCTCGCGACGCTCGCCGTCGGACTCGTCCTCGTCCCGTGGGGTGCGAGCGCCGCGCAGGAGGCCGGCGCGAAGCCGGGCCAGGGACCGCAGGTGGAACGCCCGGCGCCCACCGAGCCGGAGGGCCCGCAGGTGCCGTGGCTCACCGGCCCGATACAGGGGAATCTCGGCGTCCTCGCCCACGTGCAGGTGAAGGATGGCTGCGGCTTCGCGGACGATGACGGCACCCGCCTCTTCCTCACGCGCACGCAGAATCCCACCAGCGGCAGCGAGCAGGGCATGGTCATCTGCGAGGTGGTCGGCGCGGCCGGCGACACCTCGCAGTGGTTCGCGGTCTTCGAGTACGACGACGTGGGCTATGTGAAGGATGACGAAAAGGGCTCGCTCGATGCGGATGCGATCCTCAAGTCGCTCCGCGAGGGGAACGAGGCGGGCAACGAGTACCGGCGCGAGAAGGGATGGGCGGAGCTCGAGCTCGTCGGGTGGGAGCGGACGCCGTACTACGATCCGGCGACGAACAACCTCACTTGGGCGACGCGGGTGCGCGCGTCCGACGGCGGCGAGTCGATCAATCACTCCGTGCGCCTGCTCGGCCGTGGCGGCGTCATGAAGGTCGACCTCGTGGTCGCGCCGGAGTCCTACAGCGGCTCGATGGCGGACTTCGGGGTGTTGGTCGCGTCGCACGAGTTCAACTCGGGACTCAAGTACGCGGAGTGGCGTGACGGCGACCGGGTGGCCGCGTACGGCCTGACGGCGCTGGTGGCGGGCGGCGCGGGAGCGCTCGCGCTCAAGTCTGGGCTGCTCGGCAAGTTCTGGAAGCTGATCGTCGCGGCCGGCGTCGCGATCACCGCGGGCGTGCGCAAGCTCTTCGGTGGCAAGCAGGAGGGGGCGGCGGGTTAAGTGGCGCTCGGACTCGTCGACGGCGGGCTCGTCCTCACGTTCGGGGCACTCGTCGCGGCGGACGGTCTGGCGCGCGTCCCGGCGCGCGGCGTGGTGTTCGGCCGCACATCGTTCGGTGCGTGGCGTGCTGCCCAGCCGGCGACGCGCGCGGGACTGCGGCTCACGGCGCCGCTCGCCCCGTTCACGAGCGGGATCGTCGCGCCGTGGGCGCCGGCGACGATCGTGTCCGCGGCGGAGTTCACGGATCGACTGTCGCGAACGGACGGCGCGCGACGGATGCTCGCGCTGCTCGGGGCGACGCAACTCATCGGCTTCGTGGTGGGGCTTCCGGCCGCCGTCGCGTACTGGAGTGGCGCCGGATTGATCGCGGCGCTCGTCGCGAACCTCGTGATCTCGATGGCGATCGCCGCCGCCGCGCGCGGCGCCATGCGGAGCCTTGGTCCCTCGGTCGGTGACGGGTGGGGGGCTCGCCTGCTGCGCGCACTCTCGCCGTTCTCCGCCGCGGCCGCATCGAATGACGTGCTGCGGGCGGCGGCGGCGCACGTCCCGGCGGTGGCCGCCGCGCGCGTGCTGCTCCCCGCGGCGACGTTCGCGCGCTGGGTGCGCCCCTTCGCGTGGGATCATGTGCGGGTGTCGGCGGATCCCGTCCTCGCCGCGTGCGTCGGCGAGGACGAGCTCGCCCGATGGATCGCGTCCGCGCCGGAGCGCATCGACGCCACCGCGCTCGGCTACTGCCCGCGGTGCGCGGCCGAGTTCGCGACGGTCGCGGCCGAGTGTCCGGCGTGCGGGGTCGCGGTCAGTGCGTACGACGAGGTGTCGCGCTGATGCGCGACGACTGACGGCCGGCCCGCGGCCGGTCGTCAGTCCTTGTACGGATCGAACTCGTTCGCGCCGGCCATCACGACGACCAGTGGACGCAGTCGGTGCAACACCTCGATGGTGCCTCCCTGCGCGACCAGCACGTCAGGCAGGCGGCGGTAGACGTGCGGACTCTCGTCCACACCACCGCCCCGGAGGATCACGCCCCGCTCGCGTACCCAGGCCTGCATCATGCCCTGCGAGATGGCGCCGCGGAATCCACCCTTCCCCTTGCGCCGCGAGCCGGCGGCGGCGGTCCGCGACATCACCCGACCGGCACCGTGGACCGTGGAGTAGAGCGCGTCTCGCTGGAGCGCCGACCGCGGGTCCTCCGCCTCCGGCACGACGGCGCCACGCACGATCACGGCGTCGTCTCCCATCGAACCGCCGATGAAGCCGAGTTGCCCCGGGAAGGCCGGCGTGGCGCCCTTCCGCACGACCACGAGCTCCTCGCCGTGGTGCGATTCCTTCCACGCGAAGTTGTGATGATTGTGCACCATCTCCTGCTCGATCCCACCGAGCAGACGCACGACCTTCCGCGCGACCCACTCACGACCGGCATACGCGTACCGGCCGGCGAGCGACATCAGCTGCCAGTAGTCCGCGCCGAGGGGGCCGCCGATGTCGAGGAGCACCTCACGCTCCTTCACGCGCGCGTCCCACGCCTCACCCTGCGACAGCGCGAGGAACGCCGAGGCGATGGTGTGGCCGAGACCGCGCGAACCGAAATGCACGCCCACCCAGATCGCCCCCACCTCGTCGACGAAGACGTCGACGTAGTGGTTGCCCGAGCCGACCGTGCCGAGCTGCGCGCGCGCCTTCTCGCGCAGCGCCGTGCGGAAGCGGTCGGGGACGGCGAGCCACGTCTCCTCGGCGAAGAGGGCGTGGTCGGTCGGGGCATCATCTGCGCGGTTCTTCCGTCCCACGCCGAAGCTGACCGTCGCCGCGATCTCGTCCGCGAGGGTCGCGAGCGTCGCGTGCTGCGTCGCGGCGTCGTCGCCGAACGCGGCGAGCGTGAGGTCCGTGCGGATCGCGGCGTTGCCGCACGCGATGTCGAAGCCGACGCCGACGACCGAGACCTGGTCGCGGTACGCGGCGACGCCGCCGATCGGCATGACGTAGCCGACGTGGCCGTCGGCCATGAGGGCAGCGTCGACCGCGTTGGCGCGGACGTGCTCGAACTGGACGAGGGTCTTCTCGTCGTGCTGTCCGAAGATCTGCATGGGAACTTCCGTGTGCTCGGGATGCGTGAGGTACGGCGGGCTGGAGCGGGGCGATTCGGTGTTGCGCGCCCCCGGGGCGGGGCGAGTGCGCACCGCGGTGCGCCCCGGGGGCAGTCCTGCTTCGCGGGGGTATCGCCGAACGTCGGGAGTCGCGTGCCTTCCGTTCGTGATACCGTCTCATGGGACCCCGCGGTGCCAGGATGACGAAGACCCCGCCTGGCTCGGGGAGCGCAGGCGGGGTCGTGGTTCCCCCGTCGGGAGAGGAGGGACGCTACTCGCGTCGCATCCTTCGTCCCTCGCCTGCGCGGTGCTGCTGGTCATCGGTGATCATCGCATTCGTCAACGGCTTCGCCACGGACGTGCGGCTCCTGCCGCACGCGTACGTGCGCGCGCGAAGCCCGGCGGCGTCGCCGAGGCGTGCGAAGCGGATCTGGGGACGAATGGCGGAGCGTGACATGACGGAACCGATGCTGGGAACGAGAGGGAGCTGTGGTCGGGCGAGGCCTGGAACGAAAAAGGAGTCGCGTCCACGTCGACCGTCCGGCGACCTGGCCGGAGGATTCGAACGATGGGACGCGACTCCCGATACGGCGCGAACGATAGGCGGGCGCTTCCGAACTGTCAAGTGGGCGTCAGCGCGCCCTCGTGCTCACCGACGCGTGACGACCAGCGGCGAGTATGCGACCCCATCCGGCGTCTCGCCGACACCGAGCTCGCCGATGACCCTGCGCGACGCGACGTCGATGATGGCCACTCGGCCGGTCGCACTGAGCGAGAGCAGCGCGAAGCGCGCGTCGGGCGTGAGCGTGATGCCCTGCGGTCCGGCGCCGGGGAAGGCGAGGCGACCGAGTTCACGGCGCGACGCGCGCTCCACGAAGCGCAGCGCCTCGCCGCGATAGTCGGGGAGCAGGACGAGCTTCGCGTCCGGCGTGAAGAGCACACGGTACGGCCAGCCGAACCCGTCGGCGGCGGTGCTGACCGTGCCGGTGCGCGCGTCGACGACGCTGACGACGCCGGTCGCGTTGCTGCCGACCCAGGCCTCGCTGCCGTCGGGAGCGACGTTGATCGCCTCGGGCTGCGCAGGCACCGCGATGTGGCGCAGCATGCGACCCGTCGCGAGGTCGAGCTCGGTGACGGTGTTGCTGCCGATGTCACCGGTCCAGGCACGCACGCCGTCGGCGGCGACGCCGACCATGTGCGAGCCCGACTGCCCGGTGGGCACGGCGCGCACGATCGCGCCGCTGCGGAGGTCGACGAGGATCACCGCGCGGTTGGTCTCGGAGGTGACGGCCACGATGGTGTCGCCGGGGAGCATCACGAGCCCGTGCGGCCGCTGATACTCGCCGAGCGGGATCGTGCGGCGGACGCGGAGGGCGGCGATGTCGATCACCGTGAGCGTGCTGCCCGGTGCGGGGCCGGTGCCGTAGTCGGTCACGACGGCGGTGCGGCCGTCGCGCGAGGCGACGATCTCGTGCGGGCCGTTCCCGGTGGGAAGCGTGGCGAGCACGGTGCCGCTCGCCGCATCGACGATCGTCGCGGTGCTCGGTGCCTTGTTGGTGACGATCACGGTGCCGGTGAAGCCGGTGGCCTGCGCCTGAGCGGCGGGCGCGGACATCACGACGCCGACGCAGGCGAAGCCGACCCACCCGCGCCGGATGAAGGAGCGGAGGTCGGTGTTCATGGCGTGAACGTCGCCTTGGCGCCCTTCACGTGCACATCGAACCAGGCGATCCAGCGCGCCCACTGGTCGAGGTCGCTCTCGTAGGTCATCACGCTGTGGTCCTCGTAGGGATAGAGGTACAGCGCGGCCTCCTTGCCGAGGCCCTGCAACGCGTTGAACATGCGGATCGAGCTGATGGGCGCCGTGCCGGTGTTCTGGTCCTCGAGGTTGTGATAGAGGAGCAAGGCCCCGCTGATCTTGTCCGCGCGGAAGAACGGCGACATGTCGAGATAGGTATCCTGTGCCTCGTAGAAGTTGCGGCGCTCGCTCTGGAACCCGAACGGCGTGAGCGAGCGGTTGTACATGCCGTCGCCCGCGATGCCGGCCTTGAAGTAGGGCACGAGCGTCATCGCGTTCACCGTGCTGAACGCGCCGTAGCTGTGGCCGCCGATGCCCATCCGGTCGCGGCGCACGAAGCCCGAGTCGACGATCGCGTCGAGCACGGCGTCGAGGTTCTCCTTCAGGTCGCGCGTGTAGTTGTCGTTCATGCGGCCCGAGTCGCCGAAGATCGGGATGTCGGGCTCGATGAAGACATAGCCGCCGGCCACCCAGAGCTCCGTCGCCGTCGCGGGGCGCGCCGCGGGGACGGCGGGGTAGAGGTTGACGTTCGTCGTCCAGCGCGAGCGCTGGTACGCCTGCTCCGTCGCGTACTCGCGCGGATAGAACCAGATGACGCCGGGCGTGCCGCTCTCCTTCGTCCAGCCGCGGGGGAAGACGAGGTCCACCCAGAGCTTGTATCCGTCGCGGGGGCGCGTGACCTGGATCCGCTTGCGCATCCCCTGCGTCACCTCCGGCGCGACGTCCACCGCATGGGTGAGCTGACGCACGGCGCCGCTGCGCGTGTCGCGCAGCCACGCGTCCTCGATGGTCGTGGCCGACTGCCGCGTGACGATCACCTCGCGGTGATCATCATCGAGCGGCGTGACGACGCGCTCGAAGAGATCGGCCGGGGCGTCGATCACGCGGGTGCGCGTGGCCGTGGCGATCTCGATCCGGTCCACCCACGGCCGCGGTGCGCGCGTCGCCCACTGCGCGCCGTAGGTGCGCTGGCCGCTCACGAACACCTGCTGGCCATCGCCCGACACGATCACGAAGGTCTGCCCGTTCGGTCCGCGCTTGGTCGCGAGTGCGCCGCCGGTCCCCACCGTATCCGCTGCCGCGCCGCCACCCGCTCCGCCGCCGAAGCCACCACCGCCGAAGCCGCCGAACCCGCCACCCGCGCCGGGCAACGTGACCCCGCGCCCGAGCGGGTGCTTGCGCGACCGGTCGGCCACGCGGATCGCCGAGACCATCCCGCTGTCGGTGACGAACATCCACGTCGCGTCGGCGCTGTACACGAGATTGGTGAACTGGGGGCCGCCCTCATGGATCACCTTCGTGTCGTTCGGTCCGTAAGGCGGCAGCCACTGCATGTAGCGCACGCTCGTCGCCAGCGCGCGTCCGGCGCCCCGGGCGGGGCGCCCTTCGCCGGCCGACGGGGTCGCCGAGGCCGTGGCGAACACCGACTGCAGATACACGAGTCCGGGGCCCACGGGATTCCACTGGATGTTGCGCTTGCCCGTGTCGGCCGCGGCCGGTCCGCCCGCGCCACCCGGTCCGCCTCGGCCTTCCTCGCGCAACGGCGTGCGCTGCAGCGTCGCGACCACGTTGCCCGATGCGTCCCACAGCTCCTGCACGCCGCCGAACGCGCTCACGGGGACGAGATACGAGAACGGCTCCGTCATGCGCGTCACGCGGAAGTGCGTCGCATCGCTCGAGGCGTCCACGTCGCGGATCATCGCCGGCGCGCCGATCTTGCGCACCGTGCGCTTGGCGATGTCGATCATCGCGAGCTGGCCGGTGGTGTGCCACTTCACGAGCGCCTGGTCATGCACGTCCTGGAGCAGGCTCCAGTGGACCGGCTGCGGAACGGCGCGCGACTGCGACAGGCGCACGGCGGGACCGTCCTCGACCCCACCGGGGCCGTGCGTCGGCTCCGGGGCGCGCGCCTCGGGGATGAGCACGACGAGCAACTGCTTGCCATCTGCAGTGAAGCGGAGGTCGGTCACGAGCGTCGCGAGCAGCGGCGTGCGCGTGACCTGCGTCGCGCGCCCGGTGGCGACATCGGCGACGAACGCGTGGGACGCCGTCTCGAAGTTCGCGATGAACGCCACCTGCGTCCCGGTCGGCGACCAGGTCTCCGCCGAGACGGTGGCACCGGCGGGCACCTGGATGGTGCGGTTCTCGCCGGAGCGCGGATCGACGAGCACGAGTCCGGTGCGGGTGCTCACCGTGAGCGACCGCGAGCGGTTGGCGCGCGTGTCGAGCGCGAGTCCGCCGAGATAGATGTGCGGCGCGCCGTATTTCGCGACGGTCCCGCGATCCTGGCCGGTCGTCCGCAGGAACCATCGCCGGTCAGGACTCGGCGCGTCGAACGAGATGTCCGTGCGCGGCGCGAGCACGATCCGTTCGATGGCCGCGGGCGGGCGGACGTACGACTCGGTCTTGAGGATCGCCTGCGGGTCCCAGGCGGCGGGCGCGGGTGCGGCGGCCTGTTGGGCACGTGAGGCGATGGGGAACGCGGCGCAGGCAAGCGTTGCGAGCGTGAGGCGGAACGACGGCTTCATGGAGGATCCCGTGGAGGTGACGGCCACGCGGTGTACGGGGTAAGGTGGGGGAACGCTGACGCACCGACCAGTGTCGGCACCCTTCCGGTCATTCATGTCCCCTCGCCTCCTCCCGACGCTCGCGCTCCTCGGCGTCTGCGCGACCGGCTCCGCCTGCGATGGGGCGACCGCCGCGAGTCCGGTCGTCGCCGAGTACGCGCTGGTCACGCTCTCGGCCGCGACGCTGCCCGCCGTGCCGTTCGAGGGTGCCGGCGTCACCATCCTCGGTGACACCATCCGTCTGCGCGAGGACGGGACCGGCGTCCGAGACGTGCGGTACATGGAGGGGAACACCCGAGCCCTGCGTGGAGGCCGGTCGGCGCTCACGTGGCGCGCGATCGGGGACTCGCTCGAGGTGTCGGTCGTGTGCCGCGACCAGGTCCTCGCGGACTGCCTCGCCCAGCCGCACCTCGCGGGTCGGCTGTCGAGCCCGGGACGGCAATGGATGATCGCGCGCGCCGCGATCTATCGTGACGTCCCCGCCGTGTACAACCCGATCGGGGTCCGCTGAGGCGCGCGCGGCTACTTCTTCTTTGCGGCGACCTTCTTCGCGGTAGCCTTCTTCACGGTCGCCTTCTTCATCGGCGGTGACTTCGCCGCGACCTTCTTCGCCGCGGCAGTCCCCTTCGACTTCCACGCGCCAGGCCCTGCGGCCGTGAAGTACATGTCGACGTAGCGCGCGGTCGGGGCGCGCTTGATCGCCGCCGCGAGGACCTCCAGGTCCAGGTCCGCGAGCGACTTGAATCGCAGGCAGCTCTTCCCCATGTCGATCTTCCGGCCACGCCGCGCATACTCGGCGCGGATCCACTGCTCACCGTTCACCGGGTCCAGGTACGCGAACATCATGTACACGGCCATGTTCTGCTTCTGCGACGCGAGCCCCATGTAGGGCAGCGGCTGCGACGGGTCGCAGTGGTAGCCGTTCGGGAAGATGTGATGCGGCACGTAGTAGCCGATCATGCCGTACTGCATCCCCTCCTCGATCTGCCCGTCGACGTTCGCGAGGATCACCTTCCGGACCGCCTCGATCGCCGCGCGACGGTCGGCGGGCAGTTCCTTCAGGTACTGCGCGACCGTCGTAGCCTTGCTCTGCATGAGGACTCCGGGGCGTGGGAGACTGGGGTCAGCGACCGCAGCTGGGGTACGACGGGTCCGGTCCGGCGATCGCGGGGCGTGTCGGTCGCGCCGCGATCGCGCTCATCACGTCGTGGATGAACTGCGCGAGCCGCGCCGAATGCTCGTACTCGATGTACTGCGGCTCGTCGGTCAACTGGTGGTAGTCCTGCGCGTACCCCAGCGAGAAGTAGGTCACCGGGATGTTCTTGCTCACGTAGCTCACCTGGTCGGAGCGGCAGAAGCGGTTGAGCGGGTTCGCCGTCACGTCCCAGCTCTTGTCGATCGCCATCGGCGTGGGGCTGTTGGCGTTCACGGAGTCGATGATGTCACCGAACTCGCGCGAGAGCCGGCGCGCGCCGAGCATCTGCACCGAGTTGGGGCCGCCGAACTTCACCTGGTCGGCGCGGCCCTTGCCGAGCATGTCCATGTTGTGCGCCGCGACGATCTGGTCGAGCGGGACGGTGGGATGGTCGACGAACCACCGCGACCCGAGCAGGCCCTGCTCCTCGCCCTGGTGCGAGACGAAGATGATGGAGCGCGCCGGCTTCTCCGCCGCGAACCGCTCGGCGATCTCGAGGAGCACCACCGTGCCCGATCCATCGTCATCGGCGCCGTTGAAGACCGAGTCCATCCGCGCGGGGCGGATCCGCCGTGCGCGCGCGATGAGCGAGTCGATGCGACGCTGCTGGTCCGGCGTGGGCTGGCAGGCCGGATCGTTCGCCCCCTGCCGGCGCGTGACCGTGTTCACCGCGCGAAGCGAGTCGTGGTCCACCGGCTGGCCGGTCGTGCCGACGTGGTCGCTGTGCGCGCCGACGAGGACGTACTCGCTGGCGAGCCGCGGGTCGGAGCCCGGCAGGACCGCCACGACGTTCCGCGCGGGGGAGGTGGAGGGACTCCAGTCGTAGGTGTAGTCGAGGTCGATGGCGGCGCCCGTGGTGCCCACCGCGAGGCCCTCGACGCCGCGCCCGAAGATCCGCTCGGCCACCGCGCGCGAGATCGTCGCGCCGGCCACGTTCGAGGAGGTGCCGGGGATCGCCGACGGCTTCATGGTGGGGCGCGGCGCGAGCGCGGCCGCGCGCGCCGTCTCGTTCATCGCGTCCAGCCCGATCACGAGCACGCCGGCGGCGCCGGCCGCGATGGCGCGGCGGTCCTGTGCCGGGGCCTGGCGCGCCAGGACGGGGCCGGCAGGACGAGGCGCGTTGCGCGTGGCCGTCTCGAGGGCGATCACCGCGGCCGCGCCGAACCGGTCGGGCAGGTCCGCGCAGCTGACGAAGGTCGTCGGCGCGCGATTCGCCGCCGTGCCGCCCGCGGCGGCGTCGCTCACGAAGACGGCGATCTTCCCGCGGAAGACGGCCGGGTCGAGCGTGACGGTCGTGTCGTTCCAGCGGCCCGCGAAGACCGCCGCCGTTCCGCGCACCGCGGCGCGCGCGGCGTAGCCGTTCGCGAGCGTCGGCGCGGTGGGCACGAACTCGGTGCCCACGCTCGCCGAGGCCCCGCCGATGCGGAGGCCCATCGACGCGCGGTCGAAGCCGAGCGGGCCATATGGCATCACCTGGAACCAGGTGCCGTCATCGCCGGCCGGCTTGAGGCCGAGCCGCGCGAACTCGCGCGCGATGTACTCCGTGGTCTTGGTGTTCCCCGGCTCTCCCATGCGTCGCCCGCGCATCGAGTCGTCGGCGATCTGGTAGAGCCGCGTCCGCAGGTCGTTCGCGGTGATGCGCGTCTCGGTCGGGCGCGGCGCCCACTTGCGCGGCCCCTCGTCGGGCCAGACGCGATGGTCGGGCGCGGCGGCGCGCGCCGGTCTGTTCGGGGCCGTCGATTGCGCGTCGAGACGGAAGGGCATCAGCGCCGCGGCACCGAGCGAGAGCGAGAGCAGGACGGCCTGCGCGGCACGGCGGATCGAGACGAGCGACATCGGAACCCCTCGGCCCTCCCGGGCCGTGATCAGGTCGTATGGTCCTGCGTACTCCTACGCGCCGGTCGCGCGGAACGCTTCCCGGGCGTCAGCGACGCCCGTACAGCTTCGCCCGTACGGCCCACAGCTCGGGGAAGAAGCGCTGGCTCACCGTCTTGGACAGGTACTTCGCGCCGAGGGTGCCCCCGGTCCCGCCGGTGTCGGGGCCGATGATCCGCTCGACGAGCTGCACGTGCAGGAAACGCCAGCGCGCGAACCCCTGCTCGTACGCGAGGAACGACTCGGCGAGCATGAGCAGGAATCCGTGCTGCGGCTCCGTGTAGACCTGCTCGAGCGTGACCCCCTGTCGCTCGAGCAGCGAGAGGAAGAGCGCCTGCAGGGTGGGGCGTTCGAGCGCGCGCGCGACGACGGGCGGCAGCTCGCCATGCTCCTTGAGCGCGGCCATGAAATGCTCGTGGCGCAAGCCGCTCGTGGCCTCGATCGCGCGGAACTGCGCGCTCTGCGAGCCGCTCGAGCTGCCGAGGTAGCCGCGGAACTGCATGAAGCGCTGCGGCGGGAGCGTGTCGAGCGCCGAGAGCTCGTGCGCCACCAGCTCGACGAGGGTGTTGATGCGCTGCATGGTCGTGAGGGCCGCGCCGGCGTCGCCGTCGGTCAGGTGGCCGATGAGCTGGTCGAACTCGTGCAGCAGCACCTTGAACCAGAGCTCGCTCGCCTGGTGCACCACGATGAACAGCAGCTCATCGGGATGCTCGGGCTTGGACTGGGGCTGCTGGAGCCCGAGCAGCGTGTCGAGCTCGAGGTACGTCGGGTAGGAGATCTCGCGTGGCGCGTTCAAAAGGTCGATACCTCGAGCGCGAGGAGGTCATCCGCGCGCATCGTCTCGGTGGTGAAGAAGGGTTCGCCGTAGCGGCAGCGGATGAGCGAGCCGTAGTGGGCCGCGTGATGCCGGATGATGTCCTCGAGCGGCTCACCGTTCGGATAGACCTCGCCGGCCCAGGTCGCGCCGTCGAACTGCGAGGCATAGCACCGGATGGCCTCGAGCTTCGTCTCGAACTCGGCGCTGATGTCGGCGACGAAGGTCGGCTTGACGTGGTCCTCGCGGTAGCTGATGGCGTGGAGGACCTTGAGCGGGCGGTGTGGCGGCGTCGACGGGTCGAGCTTGGTGAGCCCGGCGAGGAAGCTCGCGTCCCGGATGAGTTGCGCGGCGACGCGATGGTCGGGGTGCCGTCCGCGCGGGGCGGGGGCGATCACGACCTTCGGGCGGAGCGTGCGGATCATGATCGCGAGCGCCCGGCGCGTCTCGGGCGTGTTGGTGATCCCCGCATCGGGGAGCTGGAGGTTGCCGCGGTACGCCACGCCGAGCACGTCGGCCGCCTTGGCGGCTTCGGCAGCACGCAAGTCGGCGGAGCCGCGGGTCCCCATCTCGCCCTGCGTGAGGTCGATGATGCCGGTCCGCTGACCCTTCCAGGCATGCTTCACCAGCACGCCGCCGCAGGTCAGTTCCACATCGTCGCGGTGGGCGGCGATGGCGAGGAGGTCCACGGGCGCGGTCATCCCGGGAATCTACGGCTGTCGCCGACCCCTCGCATCGCGCCAGATTCCGGTCATGACCGATCCCGGCCCCCCATACACCGGCGCGCAGCACGTCCTGCGGACGGAACGTCTCGTCCTGCGTCCTTTCACGCTCGAGGACGCCCCGGACGTGCGGCGCTACCTCGCCGACGCCGCGGTGGCGCGCAACACGCTCACGGTGCCGCATCCCTACCCGGAGGGCGCCGCGGAGGAGTTCATCGCCGCGCAGGCGCCCGCGTGGGAGGCGGGGAAACGGGTCACCTGGGCGGTCACGCGCACGCAGGACGGCGCGCTCGTCGGTGCCATCGGGCTGCAGCTCACGCGCGTCCACAAGCGCGCCGAGGTGGGCTACTGGATCGCGCGGCCCGAGTGGGGGCAGAAGTATGCGACCGAGGCCACGCGGCGCGTCGTCGCGTACGCCTTCGACGTGCTCGACCTGCATCGGGTCGAGGCACACCACTTCCTGGAGAATCCGGCGAGCGGTCGGGTGATGGAGAATGTCGGGATGGCGGCGGAGGGCGTGCATCGCGCCGTGGTCTGGCGGGATGGGTCGCCGCGCGATCTCAAGAGCTACGCGATCCTGCGGATCGATCCGCGGAAATGACGAAGGGGGCGCCCCGATCGGAGCGCCCCCTTCTTCGTTCCCGTCCGGTCCCTACTGCTTGATCGGCGGCGGCCGGCGGCCGCCACCCTGCGGCATCGCCGCCAGGTTCTTGTCGAACGTCACCTGCTGCTCGGCCGTGAGGACCGCGCGGATGTCGGTGTTCTGCTTGGTGCGCATCGCCATCATCTTCTCGCGATTGGCCGGGTCCTGCATGCCGCCGGCCTGCATCATGGCCTGCGTCGCCGTGCGAGCCGCCGCCTGGATGCTGTCGACCTTGGTCTTCTGCTCGGGCGAGAGCGTGATGTCCTTGAAGAGCATCTCGTTCATGCGGCCCGCGCCGCCACCCTGACCCATGCCGCCACCCTGGCCCATGCCACCGCCACCCTGACCGCCGCCCTGCGCCTGCGCCGTCGTGGCGACCATCACCAGCATCGCCGCTGCCAGCATCCGCATCCCGCGCATCGTGCCTCCGAAGTGTTGGTCCTTCAGCGGGCGACACCCGTCGCCGCGCCTATCCTACCTACGAAGCAGACCCGAGGTTCGTTAGCGCGGGCCGCCGCCGCTGCCACCCGGGCCGCGCCCTCGGCCGCCTCCACCTCGCCGCCGCCGCGGGCCGCCGCCGGGGCCGTTTCCGGGGCCGTTGCCTCCCCGAGGGTCTGCGGCACTTGGGCCGCGGCTCCCACCACCGGCGCTCGGCCCGCGGCTGCTGCCACCGGCACTCGGCCCGCGGCTGCTGCCACCGGCACTCGGCCCGCGGCTCCCGCCACCACCTGACCGCGGCGATTCTCCCCGCGTCGCCGCCTCGCGCCGCTCCAGCTTCGCCTTCGCCCGAGCGCGATCCTCGGCCTTCCGCGCCCTGATCGCCGCGATGCGTTCGGCCAGCGGGATCTCCAGGCGCTCCTGCGGCACATGCTTGTAGTTGAAGTCCGGCAAGGTCCGGCGCGGCAGCTTCCGCCCGATCGCCTTCTCGATCTGCCGCAGGTCGCCTTCCTCGTCCGGCGAGACGAGCGTGAACGCCTCGCCCGTCGCCTCGGCGCGCGCGGTGCGCCCCACCCGGTGGATGTAGTCCTCGGGCATGTGCGGGACGTCGAAGTTCACCACGTGTTCGAGCGCCTCCACGTCGATCCCGCGCGCCACGATGTCCGTGGCGACGAGCACCCGCACCTTGCCGCTCTTGAAGTCGCCGAGCGCCTCGGTCCGCTGGTTCTGGCTGCGGTTGCCGTGGATCTTCGCGTTCGGGATCCCGGCGTGCGTGAGGACGTCGGCGAGGCGGTTGGCCCGGTGCTTGGTGCGCGTGAAGCAGATGACGTTGCCGATGACGTTCGCGCGGAGCAGGGCGATGAAGAGGTCGGCCTTGAGCGCTTCGGACACCGGCCACAGCGCCTGCTCGATGCCGCTCGCCGGCACCGAGACGCGCTCGACGTTGATGCGCACCGGGTCCTTGAGCATCGCGCGCGAGAGCTCGACGATCGGCTTCGGCATCGTGGCGCTGAAGAAGAGCGTCTGCCGCTTGGCCGGCAGCTGCGCGAGGACGCGCTTGATGTCCGGCAGGAAGCCCATGTCGAGCATCCGGTCGGCCTCGTCGAGGATGAGCACCTCGAGCGCGCTGAAGTTCACGTAGCGGCCGGGCTGCGACATGTGGTCGAGCAGGCGGCCCGGCGTGGCGATGATGATGTCCGTCTGCGCGCGGAAGGCCGCTTCCTGCGGTCCCATCCCGACCCCGCCGAAGATGGCCGCGCCGCGGACGCGGGTGTGCTTCGCCAGCTCCGTGAGGTCGGCGTGCACCTGCGCGGCGAGCTCACGCGTGGGCGCGAGCACCAGCGCGCGGGTGGCGCGCGTCGGGGCGTCGTGCAGCCGGTGCAGCACGGGGAGCAGGAAGGCCGCCGTCTTGCCGCTGCCGGTCATCGCGCAGGCGAGGAGGTCCTTCCCCTCGCGGGCCGGCGGGATCGCGTCGCGTTGGATGTCGGTCGGCTTGGGCCAGCCGAGTTCTCGGACCGCGCGCAGGAGGGCGGGGTCCAGGCCGAGGGTGTCGAATGTCATTGGGATGGGTGTAAGCTACTCCCGTGCAGGCTCCGCTCACAGGGTTCGCCCCCTCCGGATCGCTCCCATGACGTCGCACCCGACCGAACCGCTGGCCCCGCTCCCGGAGTATCCCGACGCCGAGCGACTCGTGCGCATCCAGGAGTTCACCACCGGGATCCGACGGCGCAGGACGGTGCGCGACTTCTCCGACCGCCCCGTCGACCGCGCGATCATCGAGCAGGCCATCGTCGCGGCCGGCGGCGCGCCGAACGGCGCGAATCTCCAGCCCTGGCACTTCGTCGCCGTGCAGGACCCGGAGCTCAAGCGCGCCATCCGGCTCGCCGCCGAGGAGGAGGAACGGGAGTTCTATTCGTCCCGTGCCACCCCGGAGTGGATCGAGGACCTCGCGCCGCTCGGCACCGACGCCGACAAGCCCTTCCTCGAGCGTGCGCCGTGGCTCATCGCCATCTTCGCCGAGAAGTGGCGCCAGTTGCCGAATGGCGCGCGCCGCACCAACTACTACGTGCCGGAGTCGGTCGGCATCGCGACGGGTTTCCTCATCGCCGCGCTGCACCATGCCGGCCTCGCCACCCTCACGCACACGCCGAGCCCGATGGGATTCCTCCAGCGGATCCTCGAGCGTCCGCCGTCCGAGAAGCCGTTCCTGCTGCTCGTCGTCGGCCATCCGGCCGACGGCGCGCAGGTGCCCGTGATCGCCAAGAAGCCGCTCGACGCCATCGCCACCTTCCGCTGAGATCCCAGGAGGATCACATGTCCACGCCGCGTCGCTCGTTCCTGTCCCGCCTCGCCGCACTGCTCGCCGTTGGCAGTGCGCCCGCCACGCTCGCCGCGGCGGTCCGGCCGGAGTCGGCACCAGAGCCGGCGGCGGAGCCCGCCCCGGCCTTCTGGCCCGATGAGCGCTGGCTCGAGATGATCGCGAACCGCGAGCACAAGATCATCATCGAGGCCGGGAGCGTGGCGGACGGCCTCGGGCTCCGGCGCGCGCTGAACTTCATCGACGTCCTGAATCAGGACTACCAGATCCCCGACGGTCGTGTGGGGTGCGCGGTCGGGACGCACTCCGGTGCGCTGGTGTTCATCCTCAACGACGCGATGTGGGCCAAGCACGGGCTCGGCGCGAAGTACGGCGTCAAGGATGCGCAGGGGAACGCGGCGACGGCCAACACGTTCCGCGCCGGCGCGCCGTTCACGGTGGAGGCCCTCGCGAAGCGTGGGGTCCAGTTCCTCGCCTGCAACCGCTCGCTCATGCGGCTCGGGCGTGAGCTCGCGGGCGCCACGGGGAACGCGAACGCGACGCATGCGGAGCTCGTCGCCAATGTGCTCCCGGGCGTGGTGGTCACGCCGGCGATGATCGTCGCGGTGAGCCGCGCGGGAACGCGGGGCGTGCCGTACATGGCGGTGCCGTAAGGCACGCCATCACTCGTAGCGCAACGCCTCGATCGGATCGAGCCGCGCCGCCCGCTGCGCCGGGATCACGCCGAACACGATCCCGATCCCCACGCTCACGCCGACCGCGATGAGCGTGAGTCCCAGCGGCGGCGACGCATCGATCCCCAGCAGCGTCGTCACCAGCTCGCCGGCGCCGAGGCCGATCACGATGCCGATCACGCCGCCGATCCCGGTGAGCGTGGCCGCCTCGATGAGGAACTGCACCGCGATGTCCCCTCGCGTCGCGCCGAGCGCCTTGCGGATCCCGATCTCGCGCGTGCGGTCGGTCACCGACACCATCATGATCGCCATCACGCCGATGCCGCCCACGAGGAGCGCCACCGACGCGAGCACGATCATCACCACGAAGAAGACCCCGGTGAGCTGGTTGAAGATCTCGAGGATCTGGTCCTGCGTCACGAGGTCGAAGCTGTTGCGCTGCGAGGGGCGGAGCTTGCGATGTTCGCGGAGCGCGATCGTCACCGCCTCCTGCGCCGCGGCGACGGTGACGCCCGGGCGCGGCTTCACCGGGATCCAGAGGCCGTTGGTCTTGTCGAACTGGAACTGCGCGTCGAGCGCGCGGTAGGGGATGATCGCCCCCGTCTCCGAGCCCTGCGGCGCGAAGATGTTCTCGGGCGGCTGGTAGAGCCCCACCACCTGGAAGGGGCGGCCGCCGACGAGCACCGTCTTGTCGAGCGGGCTCACGCGGCCGAAGAGGCGTCGCGCGATGGCGTCCTGCACGACGATCACGCTCGCGCCCGAACTCACCTCGTTGCGCGTGAACCAGCGGCCCTCGCTGAGCTCGCCCCCCTGCACGACGGTGAACCCCGCATCCGCGCCGAAGATGGACGTCGGCTGCGTCCGTTCCCCCTCGAAGGAGATGCGCGCCAGCGTCTGGCCCCAGAGCGCCGCATACTGCGTCTCCGGGAGCCGGCGCACGAGTTCGGCCTCGTCCGTCGCCAGGTCGGGCCGGATGCGGATCCACGCCGGCGGGTTCTGCGGGTTCACCGGCGTGCTCGAGTACGCCTTGAGCACGTAGAAGGTGGTCGGTCCCGCGATCTCCACCGTCCGGATGATCTGCGACCGCAATCCCTCCACCAGCGAGGCCATCGTCATCACTGTCGCGACGCCGATCACCACGCCGAGGATGGTCAGCGCGGAGCGCAGCTTCGAGACGCGCAGCGTGTCCATCGCGATGCGCAGGTTCTCCTTGTACTGGTCGAGGACGCCGAGGAGCTTCACCGGCTCACTCCGACCGCATGGCGGTGATCGGGTCCAGCCGCGCCGCGCGCCGCGCCGGGTAGACGCCGAAGATCACGCCGATCCCGGCGCCCAGCGCGAGCGCCAGCCCCACCGACCACCAGCTGATCCGCGCCGGCAACGGCGACACCACCGAGATCAAGAAGGCGAACGCCCACCCGGAGAGCACGCCGATCAAGCCGCCGAGCGCCGAGAGCATGATCGTCTCGGCGAGGAACTGCCGCTCGATGTCGCGCGCGCGCGCGCCGACCGCCTTCCGGATGCCGATCTCGCGCGTGCGTTCGTTCACCGCCATGAGCATGATGTTCATGATCACGATGCCGCCCACCACGACGCCGATCGCCACGACCGCGGGGATCACCGCGAAGAGGACCGCCGTGAGCTGCTTCCAGAAGTTCACGAGCGCGTCGGCGGTCTCGACCGAGAAGTCGTTCTCCTGCGTCGGCCGCAGCCCGTGCGCGACGCGCATCGCCTCCTCGGCCCGCCCCATCATCGTCGCGACGTCCGAGCTGTCGGCCACCTTCACCGAGACCGTCGTCGTGAGACGGCGCCCGTAGCGCATCTCGAAGCGCGTGATCGGGAGCAGCGCGTAGGCGTCGAACGACTGGCCGAGCACGCGACCCTTGGTCTCGTTGACGCCGATCACCGTCATGCGCTCGCCGGCGACGCGCACCTCCTGCCCGATCGGGTCCACCGACTCGAAGAGCTTCTCCGCGACTTCCGCCCCCAGCACCACCACCGGCATCCGCTGCGTGACGTCCACGTCGGAGAGCGCACGGCCCTTCATGACGCGATAGTCCTGCACGACCTGGTAGTCCGGCGTAATCCCGAAGACCATGATCGAGCCGACCGCGCGCCCGCGCCACTGGACCTCGGTCATCGGTGTGGGCCAGCCGGACTGGCGCGAGACGGCGACGGCGTCGGGGAAGGCGGCCTTCACGGTCGCGGCATCCGCCTCCGAGATGCGCGGCCGCCGCCGGATGCGCGACATGAGCTCGTCGTCGATCATCCCCACCTGGATGGGGGTGCGGCGGACCTGGAAGGTGTTCGCGCCGACCATCGCGTCGGCGATGTTCTCCTTCACGTACGCGTTCATCCCCTGGATGATCGCCACGACCGCGACGAGGAACGCGACCGAGACGATGATCCCGAGGAGCGTGAAGAAGCTCCGCAGCGGGTTGCCACGGATCTGCGCGAAGGCGATGCCGAGGACGTCGGAGGTGCGCACCCCCGAAACCTACTCGTGCCGCAAGGCCTCGACGGGGTCGAGCTTGGACGCGCGCGTGGCAGGCAGCATCCCGAACACCACCCCGGTCAGCACGGCGCCGAGGAGGGAGAGCACCACGGCGCTGAACGGCACCGATGCCGGGACGGGCGTGGTCGACCGGATGATCCAGGCCAGTCCCGCGCCGACCAGCAGGCCGATCCCCGCGCCGAGGCTCGTCAGCGTCATCGCTTCCACGAGGAACTGCCAGAGGATCGTCCCGCGGGTCGCGCCGAGCGCCTTCCGCACCCCGATCTCCCGCGTCCGCTCGGTGACCGAGATCATCATGATCGCCACCACCCCCACGCCGCCGACCATGAGGCCGACCGCCGAGAGCCCGAGGCCGACCATGAAGATCGCGCCGAAGAGGGAGTCGAAGGTCTCCATCATCTTGTCCTGCCCGACGAGGAAGAAGCTGTTGATCTCGCGCGGCCGGAGGCCGCGCATCCCGCGCAGCGTCGCCGTCACGGCGTCCATCGCCGCGTCGCGCGGCACGTCGGGCTTCGGCTTCACCATCAGCATCATCGAACGCCGCCAGACGTCCAGCCGGCGATAGGCGGTCATCATCGGGATGATCATCCGCGGGGTGTCCGGCCCGCGGCCATCGAGCGACTTGAGGAAGCCCGCCTTCGTGTCGAAGACGCCGATCACCTGGAAGCGGGTCCCGCCGAGGTCGATCTCCTTGCCGATCGGGTCGGAGTCGCCGAAGAGGTCCTCGGCCAGCTTCTTGTTCACCAGCGTCACCTGCGCCGCTGCGTCATGTTCCGCCGCGGTGAAGGTGCGGCCAGGGAAGATGTCGGCCTGATCGGTGTAGATCCACTCGGTGCTCTGGGCGTCGTAGCCGACGCCCTTCACCACGCGGTCGAAATAGGTCACGGTGCTCGCGCCGAAGAGCCACGCCATCGCGTGGTCCACTTCGGGCAGGCGCTGGACCGCCTTCCACTCCGCGAGCGTGATCCCGGGGAAGCGGCGCTCGGGGCAGTTCTCGTTCGTCGGATTGCAGTTGTTGAAGCCGGGGTTCGAGCGGCGCACCTGGAAGGTCGACGTCCCGAACTCGTCCATGTCCTGCTGGAACGACTGGCGGATCCCGTGCACCGTCGCGCCCATCGCGACGACCACGAACACGCCGACCGCGACGCCGGAGATGGTCAGGGCGGCGCGGACCTTGTTGGCGCGCAGCGAGTCGAGGGCGATGTACGCGCCCTCGAGCGTCATGAGGAACCTATCCCAGAGGCGCATCGCTCATTCCTGCCGCAATGCGGCGATCGGGTCGAGGCGCGATGCGCGACTCGCGGGGTAGATGCCGGCGACGATCCCGACGCCCGCGCCCACCACGAGCGCGAAGACGAGGGACCAGGGCGCGACCGACGCCGGGAGCGGCGTCACGGCGGCGATGAGCATCGCCAGGCCGACGCCCAGCCCCGCGCCGATCGCCGCGCCGAGCACCGAGAGCGTCGCTGCCTCGACGAGGAACTGCGCGATGATGTCCTGCCGGCGCGCGCCGAGCGCCTTCCGGACGCCGATCTCGCGCGTGCGCTCGGCCACCGCGACGAGCATGATGTTCATGATCACGAGCGCCCCCACCACCAGCCCGATGGCCGGCAGCGCCGTCCCGAAGAGGATCAGCTTCCCCTTGAGCTCGTCGAAGAAGCTGAGCGCCGCGTCGGAGGTCTCGATCGCGAAGTTGTCCTTCTCGGCCGGCCCGAGGCGGCGGAAGCCGCGCATCGCCTCGTGCACCATCTCCATCCCGATGTCGAGCTGCGCGCGGTCGGGGGCCTGCACCGTGATCGTGCCGAAGTCGCCGCGCGGCCGGATCGCCCGGCTGAGCGGCGACGTGTAGGGCGCGATCGCCATCCGGTCCATCGAGAAGCCGAACACCGACCCTTGCTCGGCGATCACGCCGATGACCGTGTACGGCTGGCCGCCGATGCGGAGTGTGCGCCCGACCGGGTCGAGCCCGTCCCAGTAGTAGCTCGCCACCTCGGAGCCGACGACCACGACGCGCGCGCCGGTCTCCACCTCCTGGGCGGCGAAGGCACGGCCGTTGGTGATCTCGAACTTCTTGATGTCGAAGTACGACGCCTCGGTCGCGATCGCCTGCACCGACCGCGGGCGGATGCCCGGCGTGACGGCGTTGATGAACGTCTGGTTCACCACGGCGACCCGGAACCCGTCCGGCAGCGTCTCGCGCACCAGGTCGACGTCCGTCTCGTAGATCCGCGGGTTCCGGAGCGAGGCGCGCCATTCCTCCTCGGTCTGGTTCGGCGTGAAGTTCGGGCGCTGGCGGACGTCGAAGGTGTTCACGCCGATGATCTTCGCGGCGAAGTCGTTCTCGACGTAGTCGCTCATCCCTTCGACGATCGAGACGACGGCGATGAGGAACATCACGCCGATCATCACGCCGATCAGGGTGAAGAAGCTCTTGAGCTTCTGCACCCTGATGGTCTGGAGGGCGAGGCGGACGGCTTCGAAGAAGGGCAAGGCGGACGGCCGGGGAGGGGAGACGGGCGGCCGGAAAGGACCGGGCCGCCCTCGAAGGCTAACGCATCCGGGGCGTCATTCGTGCCGCAGGGCCTCGACCGGATCCAGGCGCGAGGCACGGGCCGCCGGGATCATCCCGAACAGGATCCCCGTGAAGGCGCTGGCGACCAGCGCCGCGACCGCGGCCAACGGCGGGATGCTCGCCTCGATGCTCGTGCCCGAGCGGATCGCGAGCGCCACGAGCCAGCCCAACACCAGTCCGATCACGGCCCCGATGCCGGTCAACGTGACGGCCTCGATCAGGAACTGCCAGAGGATGGTCAGCCGGGTCGCGCCGAGCGCCTTCCGCACGCCGATCTCGCGGGTCCGCTCGGTGACCGAGATCATCATGATCGCGATGACGCCGACGCCGCCGACGATCAGCCCGACCGCCGAGAGGGCGATCATCACGAGGAAGAACATCCCGAAGATCCTGTCGTAGGTCTCCATCAGCTTGTCCTGCGTGATGATGGCGAAGGTGCTCTCCTGGCTCGGCCGCAGCCCGCGGGCGCCGCGCAGGGTGGCGGTGACCTCGTCCACCATCACGTCCCGCGGGACCCCGGTGCGGGGCTTGACCACGACCCCGAGATCCGTGCGTCGCACGTTGAGCGCGCGCTGGAGCGTCGTCACCGGCATCACGCCCTTCGCCCGCTCGCCGCCCGAGAGGAAGCTCGCGTTGTCCTTGTAGACGCCGATCACCTGGAAGGCATTGCCGTTGATCGTGAGCGTCTTCCCCAGCGGGTCGGAGTCCACGAAGAGCCGCTCGGCCGCGACGGTGTTGAGCACCACCACCCGTGCCGCGCTGCGGACCTCCTGGTCGGTGAAGACGCGGCCCCCCGGCTGCATGTCGGGCGCGCCGAACATCGCCCAGTTCGCCGAGTAGCCCTCGATCGGGGCGGAGGAGAGCGCCTTGTCGCGGTACTTGAAGGCGCCCGTCCAGTCCATGCGCACCCCCACCGCGGCCGCGTTCTCGAGCCGCTCGAGGCGCGACACCTCGTCCCACGTGATGGGCGGGTTGCGCAGCCAGGTGCAGGTCTCGCCGCTGCCGTCGCACGCCTCGAACGTGATCGGGTATTGCGAGACGAAGAAGGTCGTCGGGCCGGTGCTCTCGAAGTCCTTGGCCACGCTCACGTTGATCCCGTGCACCGCGGCGGAGATCACCACGACGACGAAGACGCCCACGGCGACGCCGAGGATCGTGAGGCCCGCACGGACCTTGTTGCCGACGATGGCGTCGACCGCGATGCGGACGCCCTCGCCGAGGTTGTAGAGGCGCGAACTGAGGTTGGCCATGATGCCTACTCCTGCCGCAGCGCGACGACCGGGTCGAGCCGCGACGCGCGGCTCGCCGGATAGACGCCGGAGATGATCCCCACGCCCGCGCCGACGAGCACGCCGACGACGATCGACCAGGGGGCGACGCTCGCCGGGAGCGGCGACACCGCCGCGATCGCCTGCGAGAACCCGATGCCGAGGGCGATGCCGAGCATCGCGCCGACCGTGCTGAGCGTCGCCGACTCGACGAGGAACTGCGCGAGGATGTCGCGCCGCTTGGCCCCGAGCGCCTTCCGGATGCCGATCTCGCGGGTCCGCTCCGCGACGGCGACGAGCATGATGTTCATGATGACGATCGCGCCGACGACGAGGCCGATCGCCGGCAGCGCCACGCCCGCGATGACCAGGTAGCCCTGGATCTTGTTCCAGAACTCGAGCGCGCTCTCCGATGTCTCCATCGCGAAGTTGTCGGGCTGGCTCGGCCGGAGCCCGCGCCGCGTCCGCATGACGGCACGGACGCGTTCCTTGGCCTCGGTCAGCACCTGCTGGTTCTCGGACTGCACGACGACCGCGTCGATCATCTGCGGCTGCGGATTGAGCAGCTTGCGGATCGGCGACCGCCACGGCGCGATGACGAAGTTGTCGAATGAGATCCCGAAGGCCGAGCCGCGCGACTCGGTGATGCCGATGACGCGATAGGGCACGCCGCCGATGCGCAGCTCGCGGCCGATCGGGTCGACGCCGGGGAAGGCGCGGTCGATCATGTCGGGGCCGATGATCGCGACGTTCTCGCCCTGGCGCAGCTCCTGCGCGGTGAACTCGCGGCCGTCGGTGAGGGCGAGCTTCTTGATCGCGAACCAGTCGCCGTCCACGCCGATGGCGTTGGTCGTGCGGGGACGCGAGTAGATCGACGTCGCCGTGACGCTGTTCTCGGACTCCTGGGCCCAGCGCGTCCCCTCGGGGAGGGCCTCGACCACCGGGAGCAGGTCGCTGATGTAGAGCCGCGGGCGGCGGCGCCAGGCGTCCCACTCCGACTGGTCGACGTCGCCGATGTTGATGTTGGGCTGCCGGCGGAGCTCGAACGAGTTGATCGCGATGATCTTCCCGACGAGGTCGTCCTTCATGTAGCGACCCATCCCCTCGATGATCGAGACGACGGTGATGAGGAACATGACGCCGATGCAGACGCCCGCGAGGGTGAAGAAGCTCTTGAGCTTCTGGACCCGGATGGTGTTGAGCGCGAGCCGGACGGCTTCGAAGAGAGGCATCGATGGGGCGGGGCAGCGAAGTCCGGTCGCGCGCAGGGGCGCGGGCGGGGCCTGGGGACCAGGCCCGCCCGACGCGCCTACTTGGTCGCGAGGCCGAGCTTCTCGGTGAACTTCTCGCGCCGGTCGTCGCTCGCGATCTGGCCGTCGCGCAGCACGACCACGCGGCGCGCGTGCGCGGCGATGTCGGGTTCGTGGGTCACCATGATGACCGTCTGGCCCGTATCGGCGAGGTGCTCGAAGACGCGCATGATCTCTTCCGACGTCTGCGAGTCCAGGTTGCCCGTGGGCTCGTCGGCGAGGAGGATCGAGGGGCGGTTGACCAGCGCGCGGGCGATCGCGACGCGCTGGCGCTGGCCGCCGGAGAGCTCGTTCGGGCGGTGATGCACGCGCTGGCCGAGCTGCACGGCCTCGAGCGCCGCCATCGCGCGCTCCTTGCGCTCCGACGCCGAGATGCCGGCGTAGACGAGCGGGAGCTCGACGTTGGCGAGCGCCGTGGCGCGGGGGAGCAGGTTGAACGTCTGGAAGACGAACCCGATCTCCTTGTTGCGGACGCGCGCGAGCTCGTCGTCCTTCATGGTCGAGACGAGCTGGCCGTTGAGCCAGTACTCGCCCTCGTTCGGCGTGTCGAGGCAGCCGATGATGTTCATGAAGGTGGACTTGCCCGAGCCCGACGGGCCCATGATCGCGACGTACTCGTTGCGGCGGACCGCGAGGTCCACCCCGCGGAGCGCGCGGACGATCTCGCCGCCCATGTCGTATTCGCGCTTGAGGCCGCGGGTGACGATCACCCACTCCTTCGACGGCGCGGCGCCCGCGCTGCCGACGACGGCCTGACGCTCGGCGGTGGTGTTGAGCGGCGCTTCTTCGATGTGCTGGGTCACGGGGTCTTCGCGGCCTTGGGGTCGGCCGCCTCCTTTGGGGTCTCGCGAACGAGCTGCTGGTCCTTGAGTTCGCGGATCGCCTGATAGGTGCCGGCCACGATGCGCTCGCCGGGCTCGAGCCCGCTCAGCACCTCGAAGTACTTCTCACCTGCGATCCCCACCCTTACGGGGCGGAAGGTCACTTTGTTGTCGGCGCCCACGACGAACACGCCCTCGACGTCCCGCTTGCCCACCTGCACGGCCGGCGCGGCGACGGCGTTCGGCGCGGCGTCGGTCTGCTTCAGGGCCGAGTCCTCGCGAACGGTCAGCGCGATGATCGGGATCGCCAGCGCCTGCGCCCGGGTGTCGGTCACGATCTTCGCGGTCGACGAGAAGTCGGGGCGCGTCTCGGCCGGCGGGTTCAGGATGCGGACGGTCACCTCGTAGTCGATCGCCTGGTCGGTCGTCGACGCCGTGGCGCCCTTGACCGAGCTGTTGGAGATCTCGACCACCCGGCCGATGAACGTGGTGTCGGGGAAGGCGTCGATCTGGATGACCGCCGAGTCGCCGAGGGCGATGCGGCTGACGTCGGTCTCGTCGACCTTCACCTTCGTCTCGAGGACGCTCATGTCGCTGATGGTGAGCAGCGTCGCGGCGTCCTTGTTGAGCGTGCCCATGATCGCCGTCTCGCCGAGCTCGACGTTGAGGCGCGTCACGCGGCCGGACATCGGGGCGTAGATGGTGGTGCGGGAGAGTTGGTAGCGCGCGTCCTTCAGCGACGCGTCGGCCTGCTTCACGTTCTCCTCCGCGGCCTCCACGAGCGCCTTGTTCACCTCGAGCTGCGTCTGCGCCTGCTCGAGCTCCTGGCCGGAGACGAGCGTGGCATTCGTGCGGCGGATGCCTTCGAGCCGCTCGAGGTTGCGCTGCGCCTGCAGCAGGTTGGCGCGCGACTGCGCGAGGCTCGCCCGCGCGTTCGCGAGCGCCGCCTCGGCGCGCTGCACCTGCGCCTCGTACTGCTGCGGGTCGATCTGGAGGAGGAACTGCCCCTCGCGCACCATGTCGCCGTCCTTCACCGAGAGCCGCGTGATGCGGCCGGTGATGTCGGCGGAGAGGTCGACCTTGGTGCGCGGGATGACCTGCCCGCTGGCCGTCACCGAGGCGACCAGATCCTGCTTGGACACCTCCTCGATGCGGACCTCGGTCCCCTTGTCACCACCGGCGGCGTTCACGGCGATCATCCCGACGATGCCGATCACGGCGACCGCGGCGATCCCCCACTTCATCTTCTTGCTCATGGCTCCTCAGCTCAGCGAAGGGTGCGTCCGACGGCCGCTTCCAGCGCCGCGTACGCCCGGTGGAATTCATAGATCGCATCGATGCGGTCGGTCTCGGCGCGTTCGTACTCCCCGCGCGCCGTCGTGAGGTCCACGAAGGTGTTGGCCCCGACGCGGTACCGCTCCTCGGCCAGCTGCAGCGCCTCGCGCGCCGTCGCGGCGTTCCGGGTCTGCAGCTCGACGGCATCGAACGCCGCCTGCAGCGTGACCCGCGCCGACGTGACGTCGGCGGTCATCGCGAGCTCCTGCCGGCGCGTGTTGTACCGCGCGTCGGTCCGGCTCGCGTTGGCCTCCTGCAACCGCTGCTCGCGCCCGAACCCGTCGAACAAGGGGAGCGAGATGCCGAGCGAGAGGCTGTACGGATTGCGCGTGAACCCGAAGGGGAAGGTGTTGTTGGCGTCGCGGATGGCCGCGACGTTCACCGGCGGGATCGCGGCGCACTGCGGCGCGATGCTGCCGAGTCCCGCGCCGACGCGGAGCGAGTCGGTCGAGAGGCAGCTCGCCACCCGCGAGTCGCGGGTCGCGATCGCCTGGGCGACCGCATCGTTGTCCGTGACGTCGGTCTGGGTCTGCGCGACGCCGCCGACGGAACCGGACAGCGAGAGTGACGGCGTGTAGGCGCTGCGGGCCGACTTCACGCCGGCCTCGGCGACCCGCTCGCGCGCCTGGAAGGCCCGCAGGTTCGGGTTCGCGACCTTCGCCATCGCGAGGAGGTCGGCCACGCTCTGCGTCGGCGCGGACACCGGGAGGTCAGCGGTGAGCACGACGTCCTCGGGCATCGGGGCGCCGAGCTGCTGGAAGAGCTGGAGCCGGGCGACCGCCGCGGTGTTGCGGGCCCGGAGGGCCGCGACCTGCTGCGTCCCGAGCCCCACCTCGGCCCGCTTCACGTCGAGGGAGGTCGCCGATCCCACGCCCGCGCGGGCCTGGGCGAGTTCGAGCTGGAGCCGCTGCTGGACCACGAGCGTGTCCTGCAGGGCGGCGCGTGCCTGGGTCTGCAGCGCGAGCAGGAACTGCGCGGTCACGCCGTTCCGCAGCTGGAAGAGCGCGGCCTCGACGTCGGCATCCGCCGCATCCATGGACGCGTTGGCGCGCTTGATCTGCGCCAGCGTGTTGAGGCTGAGCTGCATGCTCCCCTGCAGGTTCCAGCTCGAGGAGACGATGTCGGAGGTCGCACCGAACGCGACGCCGCCGAAGAACTGCGGGCGGCCCTCGCGATAGCTCGCGCTGGCGCTGACGTCGGCGCTAGGGAGCAGCTGCCCGTACGCCGACCGGAGCGAGGCGGCCGCCCGCGTGCGCCCCGTGATCGACTGCAGGTAGGTCGGGTTGTTCTTCTTGGCGATCTCCAGCGCCTCGGTCAGCGTCAACGTCGGCCGGCCCGCCTGGGCCGCCACCGGCATCGCCACCACGAGGAGCAGGGTCGCCCGCCACAGCGCACGCATCAAGTCCGAATCCTGTAAAGAGGGGTTCTGGCCCCTCGTACGCCCCCGCCGGCGGCGAGGTTTCACGAGGTGCTTCCGGCGGTGCCTCGTCGCGCGTGGCCTCGAGGTCCGCCGCCGGGATCCGGACCCGGAGCAGGCGACCCTGGGCATCCACCCAGACCTCGCGCAGCACCGGACCACCGATCCCATCGCGGACGAGCCACCGTTCCGCGTCGTACACGTCGAGCCCGAAGAGGACCGAATCCGGCCCCTGCGATTCGACGACCATCGGTCGCACGACCAACCCCCGCGGGCGGAGGACCAGCTGCGGTCCGCCCCGCAGGAACCGGAGGAGGAACCAGGCGTGGTGGATCACGCCGTCGTCCGCCGCCAATACCACGTCCGGGAGCCGGAATTCGCGCCCCGACTCCCCGGCCGGACCGACCGTGCGCCCCGACCAGAGACCGCGGCGGTACTCGCCGGAGGTGCTCTCCACCCGCCGCCCCGCGACGAAGCGCTCGATCTGGAAGCGGAACGGCGATCCGGCGGAATCGGTCGACAGGACCACAGATGAACGGCCCTCGGTCCGAAGGACGTTCCCTTGAGCGATGTAGCCGCCATCGGCCACGTTGCGCCGGATCGAGAAGTCCTCGCGTCCGACCCGCTCGCCGGCGATGGAGATCGTGAAGATCCCCTCGTCGACCACCGCCACCTGGGCCGGCAGCACCGCGGCGGCGAGCAGGCAGGGAAGACCGCCGGCCAGGACGGAGACGAGACGCGGGATGCGCATGGAGGAAATGTACCCGGGTCGTGTCCTGCGGTCGCCTGTGGACCACCGCGGCGGGTATTATCCCGACGTGATGCCCGTCCCCGGTCCCTCCGAGCCCTCGTCCCGTCGACTTCGCGGTCCATGGGATACGTGGCTCGTGGCCGCATCGTTGGGCCTCCTCGTCGGCGCCCGATGGCTGCGCGAACCGTCCCCCGCAGTGGCGGCCTCCTTCGCCGCCGTGACGCTCGTGCTGCTGGTGCTCACGTGGCGCGCCCGGGCGCTGGCTTGGCGGCGTCGCGTGGCGTTCACGGCGACGTGCCTCGCCTTCGTGATCAGCGCCGGCGTGCATGAGGCGCGCCTCGCGCGGCTCGAACGGGCGCCCGATTCGGTCCGCGCCGCACTCGAGGCGGAGGCGACGACCCGGCTCGAGCAGGCCGTGCGGACCGCGGGGCTCGAGTTGACGCGCATCGCCCAGGCGGCGCTGCTGGTGCCGTCGCGCGAGGCAGGCGCGTTCGATGCGCTCGCCGCGCTCGTCGCCGGGCCGGACGACCGTTCGGTGATCGTCGCGGACTCGGGACGGCCGTTCGCGTGGGCCGGCCGCCTGCTCGTGCCGGTGGATTCGCTCCCCGGCCCGGTCGGGGTGGTCGCGACGCCCTTCCATGTGGTGATCTACGCGGTCGCGACCAAGGGCACGCAGAGCGCGATCGCCTCCGTCCTGCTCCACGCGCAGCGGCCGGCGTCGGAACTGAGCCTGCCGCTCGACCTGCGAGTCGCGAGTGCGGTCGGGGTGACGGGCTTCGCGTACGGCGGCGCGGGGGCGGCGGCCTCGGTGCCGCGGGCCGTGGTCCTCACCGTCGGCGACGAACCGATGCTCGCGGCGCGCGCGCTCGTGCCGCCGGCCGACGCGCTCGCGCATGAGGCGCGGGAGCGGGCCGTCACGCGCGGCGCGGCGATGCTCGCCGTGCTGGGCCTCCTGCTCCTCGCGGTCGCGTGGCGTCGGGACATCGGGCTGGGCGGGCGATTCGCGGTCCTCGCCGTCGCCTTCGGCGCGGTCGCGTTCGTCCCGCTCTCGAGCTTCTCGAACCGGTGGCCGCTGTTCGACCCGACCTTCTATTTCGTCGGGGCGGGTGGCCGTTTCACGGCGAACGCCGGTGCCCTCGCGATCACCAGCGGGCTGCTCCTCCTCGGACTGCTATCGGCGCTCCGCGCCGGCTTCCGTCCGCGCTCGCGGACGCAGGCACTGGCCGGCGTTCTCCTCGTCGCGACCGCGGGGCCGTTCGTCCTGCGGGACCTCGCGCGCGGGATCAACGTGCCGACGATCGGTGCGTCGCTCGGCCTCTGGCTCTCCTGGCAGGTGACGCTGTTCCTCGCCGCGGTGACGGTGCTCCTGCTCGGCGTGACCGCCGGCCGTGCCGCGCTCTCGGGGACGCGTCGCGGCATCGCCGCCTGGATCGCACCGGTCATCGCGGCCGTCGCGGCCCTCTCGACGCCGATCGTGCTCGAGGCGCCCGGGCGTCTTCCCGCGCTGCATCCCGCCCTCTGGATCCTCGCCATCGCCGCGCTCGCCTTCACCCGGCGCGCGCGCGCGATCGTCGCGTCGGTGGCCGTCGTCGCGGCCTGTGGTGCCGTCACCCTCGCCTGGTTCTCCACCGTGCGCGATCGGGTGCAACTGGCGTCGGAGGACGTGCACGGACTCTCCACACCGGACCCGACCTCCGCGGTGCTGCTGGAGCGCTATGCGGACGCGCTCGACGTCGCCACCGCGGCGCGCTCGCGCGTGGAGGTCCTCTCGCGGTTCGCGACCTCGGATCTCGCGGGAGCGGAGTTGCCCGTGGAGGTCGCCACGTGGGCCCCCGACGGCACGCCGATGGCCGAGCTGCGCGTCGGACGCGGGAGCGGCACTGCCGGGGTGAACGTCCTCGCCGACGAGGCGCGGACGCGCGGCGGCCGGATCCTCCGCGAGGTGCCGGGTGAGCCGGGCACGCACGTGGTGCTGGCGCAGCCGCATCTCGACGGCACGGTGACGACGGTCGTCCTCGCGCCACGGAGCGCGCTCGTCCCGCCGGACGCGTTCGGGGCCTTCCTCGGCTTCCCGCCGCCGCCCACCCCCGAGCCCCCCTACACGCTGCGTCTGGGCGAGTTCGCGGACCCCGGCGCGCCGGAGACGCCGCGGGGCGGGCGGTGGTGGCGCGAGGGGAACGAGCTCCACGGCGATTGGCTGCTCCCCGCGGCCGGCGGGATGCGGCGCCGCGTGCACGGGACGGTGGAACTCCGGCGCTTCGACGCGCTCGTCACCCGCGGCGCGCTGCTCGTCCTCATCGATCTCACGGTCCTCGGCGCGATCTGGCTGCTGATCGTCTCGGCCGACGGCGCGGCGTGGCGCTGGTGGCGCATGCGGCGACGCGACGTGCTGCACAGCTTCCGGGTGCGGCTGTCGGTCGCCCTCTTCGGCGCCTTCGTCGTGCCGTCCGCCCTCCTCGGCGTGTGGTCCTTCCAGCGCGTGCAGGCCGACGACCGCGAGTCGCGGGACCTGCTCGTCCGCGAGACGCTGCGCGGCGTGGCGGCCTCCACGGACTCGGTGCTGCTCGCGCAGGCGGCCGCCCGCTTCGACACGCCGCTCTTCCTCTACGCGGACGGCTTGCTCGTCGGAACGAGCGATCCGCTCCTCGATGCGCTGGCTCCCGTGGGCCGGCTCCTGCCCCCCGGCGTGGCGCGGACCCTGGCCGAGGGGGACCAGCCGACCGCTGGGCGCGAAGAGGACCTCGGGCCCGGTGCGGTGCGCCTCGGCTACCGTGCGGAGACCGACGCGTACGGGGTGCAGTGGGTGCTCGCCGCGCCGGCGCGGCTGGATGAGCGGCTCCTCGACCGCCGGCGCAACGACCTGGCGGTCTTCCTGCTGTTCGCGCTCGCGCTCGGCGGCATCGCCGCGCTCTGGGCGAGCGGGGCGGGCGCCCGACAGCTCTCGCAGCCCATCCGCGCGCTGCAGGCGAACGCGCTCGCGCTCGCGCGCGGCGCGACGCCCCCGGCGCTCGATGCCGACCCGCCGGTGGAGTTCACGCCGGTGTTCAGCGCGTTCCGCACCATGACGACCGACCTGGCCGAGAGCCGCGCGGCCCTCGAGACCGCCGAACGGCGCCTGGCGGCGACGCTCCGGAACGTCGCGAGCGGGGTGGTCGCGGTGGACGATCAGGGCCGTGTCACGTTCGCCAATCCGCGAGCCGAGTCGATCCTCGGGGCCACGCTCCCGGCCGGCATCGCGCTCGCTCCGCGCCTGGGGGCCGAGATCGACGCGCGGCTGCTCGCCTTCCTGGACGCCGCGGACGAGGAGGCCGACTTCGAGGTGGAGCGGATGGGCCGTCGCCTGCAGGTGCGCGTCGCGCGGCTCGCGGCGGGGGCGCGGCGGGCGGTCATCACCGTGGACGACGTGACCGAGGTGGCGCGCGCCGAGCGCGTGCTCGCGTGGGGCGAGATGGCTCGCCAGGTGGCGCACGAGATCAAGAACCCGCTCACGCCCATCCGGCTCGGCATGCAGCACCTCCGTCGCGCGCGGCGAGACGGACGCGTGGACTTCGACCGCGTGCTCGAGGAGAACACGGCGCGCGTGCTGGCGGAGATCGACCGTCTCGACGAGATCGCGCGGGCCTTCAGTCGATATGGCACGGCGCCGGTCGCCGATGCGCCCGCCGAGCGGACCGACGTGGCGCGCGTGGCGCGGGACGTGCTCGAGTTGGAGCGGATGGGGCAGGAGGGGATCACGTGGGAGGAGACGATCCCGGACCGCGAGGCGCTGGCGGCGGGGCGCGACCGCGAACTGCGCGAGGTGCTGCTCAACCTGCTCGAGAATGCGCGGCTCGCGCGGGCGACGCGGATCGGGCTCGTGGTGGCGGTCCACGTCGACGGGAGCGTGGAGGTCTCGGTCCGCGACGACGGGGTCGGCATCGCGCCGAACCTCTTGCCGCGCATCTTCGAGCCGCACTTCTCGACGCGGACGAGCGGGAGCGGGCTGGGCCTCGCGGTGAGCCGGCGGCTCGTCGAAGGATGGGGCGGTGCGATCACCGCCGAGAGCGAGCTCGGACGAGGGACGGTGATCCGCGTCCGGCTGGCTCCGCCCCCGTCGCACTGAGTAACTTCCGCCCGGCATGCACGATCCTGACTTGACCGGGCCGAACCGCCACTCCAGCGGGATCCCCGCCCATCTGGAAGGCTGGTTGCTCCCTCCGGATTGGCGGTGGGGGAGCAGCGGCGTGTACACGCCCTATCGTCATGCGCAGGAGATCCGGGACGCGCTCGGGCGTTCGCTTGCGCTCGTGACCGCGCCCGATCCGGCGCATCATGCCTGGCTCTTCCGCGAGGCGAGGGCGCTCGCGCATCGCAGCCACCCGATGATCCCGACGACCTACCACTTCTGGCAGATGCACGCCGGGAGCCGCCGCGGGCCGGGCTATCTGCGGCGCTGGATCACCGGCGAGACGGTGGGCGAACGCCTCAAGCGCAGCGGCGCGGAGACGGTGCCGTTCGCCCTGCGCATCATCCGGTCGGTGGGATCGGCGCTCGCGTACCTGCACGACTCCGGCAGCGTCCACGGGGCGATCGCGCCGGACAACACCTACCTCACGCCGACGGGGCGTACCTGGATGCTCGGCTGGCAGTGGGCGGTCCCGCGCGACGAGATCCCGCCCGGCGTGATGCCCGACCGGCGCTGGACGCCGCAGCCGCCCGATTGGCAGGGGGGATGGCTCCCGACCCCGGCGTCGGACCAGTGGCAGCTCGGGGCGATCGCGTTCGCCCTGCTCACCGGCGAGGTGCCGCAGGCGGGGAACATCCCCGAGATCCGCCTCGTGCGTCCGGATTGCCCGGCGACCGTCGCCGAACTCGTGGACCAGATGCTCGCGACCGCGCCGGGCGATCGCTTCAAGAGCATCGCGGGGATGCTGCGGCGCATCGAGCGCATCTCCGGCACGACCTCGCTCGCGTTCCCGGGCGCCGAGCAGGCGAGCGGCGAGCACACGGCCCTCAGCGAGGAGGACCGGCTCCGCTGGGCGACCGGCGACGACTACGAGGTGCTCGCGCCGCTCGGCGCCGGCACCTACGGCTCCGTGTGGCGCGTCCGCGACCTCTCGCTCGAGCGCGAGGTCGCGCTCAAGATGCTCCACCCCACCGTCGCGCGGAACGCGAGCGCCGTGGGACGCTTCCGGCGCGAGGCGCAGCTCGCCGCGCAGCTCCAGCATCCGGCGATCGTGCCGATCTTCGCGTGGGATTCGAAGGGCGACGTGAACTGGTACATCATGGAGCTCGAGGAGGAGGGCTCGGTGGCCGACCTCGTGAAGCGGTCGGGACCGCTCACCTTCGCCGAGATCGCCCCGCAGGTCGACGCGGTGCTCGACGGCCTCGCGGTCGCGCACGCGAACGGGATCATCCATCGCGACCTCAAGCCCGAGAACATCCTGATCGATCGGTATCGTCGCTGGCGCATCGCCGACTTCGGCATCGCGCACGCGATGGGGGCCCGCGCGGCGGGCGCGTCGGGCACCCCCGCCTTCGCCGCGCCCGAACAGTTGCTCGGCGAGGAGCAGGGGCAGGGCACGGACCTGTTCGCGGTCGGCGCGATCGTGCACTTCGTGCTCACCGGGCGCGCGCCCTTCGAGGGCGGGGACGGCCGCGCGATCCTCGCGGCGCAGCTCGCGGGCACGATCGACCTCGACGAGTTCCCCGAGGTGCTGCGCACCTGGCTCAAGCGCGCGCTCGCGGCCGATCCGCAGGACCGGTTCCACGATGCGGAGGTGATGCGCGCGTCGTGGCGTCATGTGGTGAAGGCGCTCGAGCGCGCCGAGCGGCGCGGCGGTGGTGCGCTGAACCGGGCGGTGCGGCGCGTGGCCGCCGCACTGCGCCGGCAGCCGCCGTCGTCCGCGAACTGATCGTCCCCCTGGCCCTCACCGGATCCCCCATGCGGCAGCCTGTCGCGGTCGTGCTCGCGGCGCTGTTCGTCCTCGCCGCGCCCCTCATCGCCCAGGTCCGGCCGGCGCCCTCGCGCGCCGACTCCCTCGGTGCCGACTCGGCGCGCGCCGCCCAGCGCGCGCAGGCGCTGGTCCCCATGCGCGTGGAGGTCACCCGTGCGCCGGCCACCGACGACCGGACGCCGTGGGCCGTCGCGACGCAGGATGCGCGGGCGCTGCGGCGCGGGCAGGCGACGCTCGGCATCGACGAGGCCCTCGCGAGCATTCCCGGCGTCGTCGTGTCCAACCGGTACAACTACGCGATCGATCAACGCCTCTCCATCCGCGGCGCCGGCAGCCGCGCGAACTTCGGGCTCCGGGGCGTGAAGGTCCTGCTCGACGGGGTGCCGCAGTCGCTCCCCGACGGACAGAGCCAGCTCACGAACATCGACCTCGCCGCGATCGGCGGCGTGGAAGTGCTCCGCGGCGCGGCCTCGTCGCTCTACGGCAACGGGTCGGGCGGCGTGCTCTCCTTCACCACCGACCTCGCCGCACCCGACCGACTCGGCGCGACGGTCCGCGCGACGGCCGGCAGCTTCGGCATGTCGAAGCTCCAGCTCCGCGCGAGCGGGCGCACGGCGTCAAGCGTCGGTGCGCTCTCCGTGTCGCGCACCACCCTCGACGGGTTCCGGCAGAACAGCCAGGCCGATACGCGACAACTGACCGGCGCCGTCGATCACGCCCTCGGCGACGGCGTGACCCTCTCGCTGCGCGCGGGGACGGCCGAGACGCCGCTCGCGCTCAATCCCGGCGCGCTGACGCTCGCGGAGTACCTGGCGGTGCCGGACAGCGCGGCGTTGAACAACGTGCGACGCGGCGCGCGCCGCGCCGTCTCCCAGCGGTTCCTCTCGTTGCGCGCGCACGGCGGGGATGCCGCGACGACCTGGAGTGCCTCGGTCTACGGCCAGCGGCGCTTCGTGGACAACCCGCTCGCGACCGCACCGCCGGCTCCGGCGGGGGCGACGAACGGAACGCGCGGGCTCATCGACCGGCGCGTGACCGGGCTCCGGCTCGACGGATCGCGCGCGCTCGCGGGGGCGTGGCGCCCCAGGCTCTCCGTGGGGCTCGACTTGCAACGCTCGCACGACACGCGCACCAACCAGCGCACGACCGGAGGCCGCACCGCGCTGCCGACCGATACGGTGTTCGTCAGGCAGGGCGAGACCGTCACGAGCGTCGGGCCGTCGGCGCAGCTCCAGTTCGACCCGGCGGAGCGCCTGACGGTGAGCGTGGGGGCACGATGGGACCGGATCGGCTTCCGCGTGGCGGACGAGTTCCTCGGCGACGGCGACGACGACAGCGGGGCGCGCACGATGACCGCGGCGAGCGGGCATGCGGGCGTCGTGTGGCGGATCGCCGACGCGTTCGCGCCGTACGCGAACGTCGCGAGCGCGTTCGAGACGCCGACGACGACGGAGCTCAACGCGCGTGAGGACGGGGCGGGCGGGTTCAACGGCTCGCTCGGGCCGCAGCGGATCCGTTCGCTCGAACTCGGTGCGCGCGGACGGGTGGGGGCGCGCCTGACCTACGAGGTCGCGGTCTTCGAGTCGGGGGCGCGCGATGCGATCGTGCAGTTCCTCGAGGTCGGCGGTCGCGCCTTCTTCCGCAATGCGGGGCGCACACGGAACCGCGGGGCGGAACTCGGCCTGACCGGCGCGGTGACCGACTGGCTCACGGCGCGCGGGGCGTACACCATCGCGGACTACCGTTTCACGGACTACGCGGTGCCGAGTGCGTCGCTGCCGGCGCCGGCGCTCGACACGCTCGACGGCAACCGGTTGGCAGGGGTGCCGGAGCGCACGTGGCGGCTGGCCCTCCTGGCGACGGCGCGCGGCTTCTCGTTCGATATGGAGCAGTCGTGGCAGGGACCGGCATGGGGGAACGACGCCAACACGGTGCGCGTGGACGACTGGGGGCGTGGCCAGCTGAACCTGCGCGCCACATGGCGCGGGACGTGGGGTGGACGGCATGTGGAGCCCTTCGTCGCGGTGCAGAACGCGCTCGACACGCGCTACGTCGGGGCGATCTCGCTCAACGGGTTCGGGGGCCGCGTCTTCGAGCCGGCGCCGGGACGCAACTGGTACGCGGGGCTCGAGATCGGGACGCCGATCCTGCGCTGACCCGCTTCAATGCACCGGACGGGTGCGATTAGTATTCGCGCCATGACCAAGTCACTCCCGTTCGAAGTCCGTTCGTCGTCGCTCGCCGGCAAGGGCGCGTTCGCGATCCGTCCCATCCGGAAGGGCGAGCGCATCATCGAGTACGTCGGTGAGCGCATCCCGCATCCGCTCGCCGACGAGCGGTACGATGACGATGCGATGGAGGAGCACCACACGTTCCTCTTCACCGTGTCGAGCCGCACGGTGATCGACGCCACGCACGGCGGGAACGAGTCGCGCTACATCAATCACTCCTGCGAGCCCAACTGCGAGACCGAGATCGATCGCGGCCGCGTGTTCATCTTCGCGCTGCGCGACATCGCGGTGGGCGAGGAACTCGCGTACGACTACGGGTACGAGCGGAGCGGGGACGAGACCGAGCATGACGAGCGGAAGTACCGGTGCCTGTGCGGCACGCGCTCCTGCCGCGGGTCGATCATGGAGCCCAAGTCGGAGTTCGAGAAGCGCCAGCGTGCCGCGGCGCGCAAGAGGGCCAAGGCGCGTCGCGAGCGGGAGCAGACCAAGGAGCGCTACCGCTCCGGGCGGGCGAGCGCGACCAAGGGACGGAAGACGAAGGCGAAGTCCGCGCGGTGACCGCGTGAGGCCCGCTGAGCGCGATCGCCCGCGCGGACGCTAGCGCGCGGCGGGGCCGTAGACCCGCACGACGCGCGCGCGGACGATGCGGTCGAGCAGCGGGAAATCCTTGGCGAGATACGGCTCCCCTTCGGCGCCGATGCGTTGCTGCGTCGGGCCCTGTCCCGCGGGGGCGCCCTCCCCGTAACCGGTGTGGAGCTGATCGACGACCTCCATTCCGCGCACGACCTCGCCCACCGGCGCGAAGCTCGTCGCATCGAGGCGCGCATTGTCGCGCAGGTTCACGAAGAGCTGCGCCGTCCGCGTGTTCGCGCCGCCGGCGGCGAAGGTGACCGTGCCGCGCCGGTTGCTCTCGCGCACCGGGTCGTCCTGGATGCGCGCGCTCCACTCGCGGCGCCGCGCGGTGTCGGCGGGGATGCCCCACTGGATGACGAACCCGCGCAAGGCGCGGAAGAAGCGCGCACCGTCGTAGTAGCCGCTCGCGACGACCTGTCCCACCCGCACGGCGCCGAGCGGGGCCCACTCCTTCCGCAGCATCACCTCGAAGTCGCCCTTGCTCGTGACGAAGCGGACGAGCACCGAGTCGGCGGCGGCGATCGTCGCGGTGTCGGGCGGCGTCGCGAGCTCGGGCTCGACGCGCGGCACGACGGCGGCCGGAAGCGTCGTGCCGCCAGCGCTCGCGCACGCGGCGACGCCGAGCAGGAGCAGGCCGCTGGCGGCGCGCGCCAGCCGGCGGTGGATGCGGACGGGTCGGATCACAGGATGTCCCCTCGGAACTCGAGCTTGAGCACGCGCTTCCGCTCCACCGCACCGTTGCGGTAGTCGAACGGCACGGAGATGCGCTGCGGCCCTTCGACGGTGCCGTCGAGCATGCGCACCCCCCGCATCTCGCTCGACGAGTCGGCGAGGAAGCGGATCGAGGTGCCGGTCACCTCATAGCGCCCCGTCACCGTCATCGACTGGATGGGTGCCTGCCGGCTGCGGGCGCCCGAGGTGCTCAGCGTGCGCTTGAACCGCACCGCGGCGCGGAAGCGGTTCCCCGAGCGCAGCGAGAGCACCAGCCGCTCGAACTCCACGAGATAGGTCGTGCCGTCGTCGTCGGTGACCCGGTCGGCGAGCGGGAGCGGCGCGTTGTCGATGCGCATCGCGAGGTACGACCCGGCCCGCTGCGCCTGCGCCGCGCGCGGCACGCCGACAACGAGGACGAGCGCGAGCAGCAGGAGGGCAGGGCGGCGCATGGCTCGAAGCTAGGGTGAGGGTGCATCGGGTGGAAGAGACGCGGCCGTCGCGGCCCGCGGGGATCCGAACCGGTCGGCGATGGGGCGGTGACGATCCTCCGCGTGATACCCCGATCTTCGCGCATGCTCTCCGCCATCCGCTCCGCCGCCGTCCTCGGCATCGAGGCCTTCGCCGTCACCGTCGAGGTCGACGCCGCACCCGGCCTTCCGGGCTGGACCATGGTCGGCCTGCCCTCCGGCTCGGTGAAGGAGGCGCGCGAGCGCGTCGGCGCGGCGCTCGTCAACGCCGGATTCACGCTTCCCCCGCGACGCTGGACGGTGAACCTCTCGCCCGCCGATGTCCGGAAGGAGGGCACGGCCTTCGACCTGCCGGTCGCGATCGGCGTCCTCGTCGCGAGCGGACAGCTCGACGCCGCGGCGGCCGACGGGTTGCTCTTCGCCGGTGAGCTCGGTCTCGATGGGACGGTGCGCCCCATCCGCGGTGCGCTGCCTCTCGCGCGTGCCGCGCGCGACACCGACGCCCGCGCGCTCGTCCTTCCCGCCGCGAACGCGAATGAGGCGGCGCTGCTGCGCGACGTGCGACTCGCCCCCTGCCGCACGCTCGCGGAGCTCGTCGACGCGCTGCGCGCCGGTCGCCTCCCCGACGCCCCGGTGGCCCCGGCGCCGGACGATCCCGCACCGGACACCGACTTCGCCGAGGTCGTGGGGCAGCGCATCGCGAAGCGCGCGCTCGAGCTCGCCGCGGCGGGCGGGCACAATGCCTTCCTCGTCGGCCCGCCCGGGGCGGGGAAGACGATGCTCGCGCGGCGGCTGACGTCGATCCTGCCGCCGCTCGATGACGACGCGCTGCTCGAGGTCGTGGCCATCCATTCCGTCGGCGGGATCCTCCCGGCGGGGGCCGCACCGGTGCGCATGCCGCCCTTCCGGGCGCCGCATCACACCATCTCGCTCGCCGGCCTGATCGGCGGAGGGCCGGGACCGCGGCCCGGCGAGGTGAGTCTCGCCCACCGCGGCGTGCTCTTCCTCGACGAGATGCTCGAGCTCCCGCGGTACGTGCTCGATGCCATGCGCCAGCCGCTCGAGGATGCGCGCGTGGTCATCGCCCGCGCGGCGCACGCGGTCGCCTTCCCGGCGCGGTTCCTCCTCATCGGCGCGGCGAACCCGTGTCCCTGCGGCTTCGATGGCGATGCGACCGGTCGCTGCCGATGCTCGGCGGCCGACATCGCGCGCTATCGCGGTCGCCTCTCGGGACCGCTCGCCGATCGCATCGACTTGCACGTGCGCGTCGGTGCGGTGGCGCTCGCCGACCTCGGTGCGGCAGCGCGCGAGGAGACCTCCGCGACGATCCGGGCGCGCGTGGCGGCCGCCCGCGCGCGTCAGCGGGAGCGCTATCGTGTGCTGCCCGGCATCCTCTCCAACGCCGACGCGCCGGGGCGCTGGCTCCAGGCGCATGGCGGCCTCACCGACGGGGCGCGCGACCTCCTCTCCACCGCCGCGGAGCGCCTCAAGCTCTCGGCGCGCGCCTATCATCGCACGCTGCGCGTCGCGCGGACGGTGGGTGATCTCGTCGGCGAGGAGCGCATCGAGCCCGGCGCCATCGCGGAGGCGCTCATGTTCCGGCCCGCGGTCGATCCGGGGTGAGATGCCCACGGGCCGCGCCCACGGGCCGCGCCCACGGGCGGCGCTCGCGGCGCGGCGTCCGATCGCCCGCCTCGGCCTGCCACATCGCGAGGGGGGCAATAGCTTTCTCGCGATGCCCTCCCCCGATATCGCCGCCGACGCGGTCGCCAAGGAATCGCGCCTCGCCGACTGGTTCCGCGCCCATGGCTCCGCGCTCATCGGCTTCTCGGGCGGCGTGGACTCGGCGTATCTCGCCTGCGTCGCGCTCGAGACGCTCGGGGCGGAGCGCACGCTCGCGGTGATCGGGCGCAGCGCGTCCTATCCGGCCGCGCAGTGGGCGCGCGCGCGCGAGGTCGCGGATCGCTTCGGCGTGCCGGTGCTCGAGGTCGACACCGACGAGATGAACGATCCGCGCTACGCCGCGAACCCGGTGAACCGCTGCTACTTCTGCAAGAGCGAACTCTGGGGCCGGCTGGCACCGATCGCCGCGGCGCGCGGGCTGGCCGTCGTCGTGGACGGGACCAACGCCGACGACCTCGGGGACCATCGGCCCGGGGCACAGGCGGCGCGTGAGCGCGGGGTCCACTCGCCGCTCGCCGAACTCGGGTTCACCAAGGACGAGATCCGCGCGCGCTCGGCGGCGCGCGGCATCCCCACGTGGGACCAGCCGTCGTCGCCCTGCCTGAGCTCGCGGCTGCCGTACGGCACCGCGGTGACCTCGCTGCGCCTGCGGCGCGTGGAGGAGGCGGAAGCGGCGCTGCGGGCGCTCGGCATCGAGGGGAACCTGCGCGTGCGCTACTTCGGGGACCTCGCGAAGGTGGAACTCGACCCCGGGCCGCGGACGTATTGGAGCGTGGGGGACGCGCGCGCGCGGCTCGAGGCGGCGGTGCGCGCCGCCGGCTTCACCGAGGTGGAGGTGGATCCGCGCGGCTTCCGCTCGGGTGGGCTCAACGTGCTGGCCGGGATCCTCCCGGGGGGCGACTGATGTTCAAGTTCATGTTCAGGATGGGGTGTCTGCTGGTCCTCGCCGCGATCGGCGCGGCCGCGTGGTACACGCGGGACCGGTGGATGCCCAAGGCGAAGCAGGCGATCGCGGTCGAGGCGCCCGCCGACACGGCGGGGTGGAAGCCGATCACGCCCGCCGGCGGCGCGCGCGCGAAGGAGCGCATCGCCGCGCTCGGCCGCCGCGGCGGGCCGGCCTACGTCACCCTCACCGCCTCCGAGTTCGCCGCCTACGTGCTCGGCTCGGCGCTGAGCGAGGTCGCGAAGCAGGACACCGCGACCCAGGCGATCGTCGAGAACGGCAAGCTCTACATCCGCACGCGCATCCGCCTCTCCGACATCGGCGGGAAGGATGCGCTCGGGCCCGTGGCGCGGCTGTTCAAGGACACCGAGCCGCTCCTCGTGGGCGGCACGCTCTCCGCGGTGCGGCCGGGGCTCGCGCAGTTCCGCCTGAAGGAGGTCGCGGTGCGCAACATCGAGGTGCCGCGATCGGTGGTCGGCGCGCTCGTCCGGCGCTGGAGCCCCGGCGCCCGTCCCGACAGCCTCGCGACGGACGGATTGCCGGTCACGCTCCCGAATGACGTCGTCGACCTGCGCCTGCAGAACGGCAAGGTGACGCTCTACAAGAAGACCGAATGAGCCGGAAGGTCCTGATCGTCGATGACGAGCCGGGGATCCGCGCCGCGCTCTCGCAGCTCCTCGAGTACGAGGGGTACGAGGTGCGGGCGGTCTCGAGCGGCAAGGAGGGGCTCTCGATGTACGAGAGCTTCCATCCGCAGCTCACCTTCCTCGACGTGAAGATGGCGGGGATCGACGGCCTCGAGACGCTGAAGCGGCTCCGGGCGCACGATCCCGCCGCGGTCGTCGTGATGATCTCCGGGCACGCGAGCATCCAGGACGCCGTGGCCGCGACCAACCTCGGCGCGTACGACATCCTCGAGAAGCCGCTCGACACCGACCGCATCCTCGTCACGCTGCGCAACGCGATCGGGCACCTCGACCTGCGCGAGGAGAACGAGCGGCTCCGGGCGAAGGTGGAGAAGCACGGCGAGATCGTCGGACGGTCGCAGGCGATCCGTTCCCTCGTGGACCAGATCGGCCGCGTCGCGGGGACCCAGGCGCGCGTGCTCGTCACCGGCGAGAACGGCACCGGCAAGGAGCTCGTCGCGCGCGCCGTGCATGCGCAGAGCCCGCGCGCCACGGGGCCGTTCATCGAGGTCAACTGCGCGGCGATCCCGAGCGAACTCATCGAGAGCGAGCTGTTCGGGCACATGAAGGGCTCGTTCACCGGGGCGATCGCCGACCGCGCCGGCAAGTTCGAGCAGGCCGACGGGGGCACGCTCTTCCTCGACGAGATCGGCGACATGTCCGCCTCGGCGCAGGCGAAGGTGCTGCGCGTGCTGCAGGAGGGCGAGGTGACGCGCATCGGCGGGAACAAGGTGCGCAAGGTCGACGTCCGCGTCGTCGCCGCGACCAACAAGCGGCTCGAGGACGAGATCCGCGAGGGCCGCTTCCGCGAGGACCTCTACTATCGCCTCAACGTGGTGCCCATCACCGTCCCGGCGTTGCGCGAGCGGCGGGAGGACATCCCGATGCTCGTGCAGCACTTCGTGACGCGACTCTCCGCCGAGGGGCAGGTGCCGCCCAAGCCGCTGGAGCCCGCGGCGGTGGAGCAGCTCGCGGCGCACGACTGGCCGGGCAACGTGCGCGAACTGCGCAACACGGTGGAGCGCCTGTTGATCCTCGCGCAGGGACCGCGCGTGACCGCGGCCGATGTCGACCGTCTCGTCGGCGCGCGGGCGGGCGCACCGGATGGCGTGCTCGCGGGGCTCGAGCAGTACGCGACCTGGGAGCAGTTCAAGCTCGCCGCCGAGCGGGCCTTCCTGCAGGTGAAGCTGCGGCAGTACGACTGGAACGTCGCCGAGACGGCGCGTGCGCTCGACATGCCGCGCTCGAACCTCTACAAGAAGATCGAGCGCCATGGCCTGGCGCGGGAGCACGCGTGAGCGACAAGAACTGGGACGAGGAACTCAAGAAGATCGACAAGCAGATGGAGCGAGTGAGCGACGAGGCGATGTTCCCGACCAAGGGCGCGCCGACCCCCGCGGCGAAGGCGCAGGCCGTGGGGATGCAGGCGACGACCTCGACCTTCGGCGTCTTCGCGCGGCTCTCGCTCGCGGTCGCGCTCGGGGTCGGCATGGTGTTCTGGCCCTACTCGGCGCGTTGCGGGCTCGGGCTCGCGGGTTATCTCGGCGCGGTCGTGGCGCTCGTCGTCGCCGGGACGTGGTCGAGCATCTGGACGTGGCGGCATCGCGCGGCCAAGGCCCACACGCTCTCGCTGCTGCTCGTGTTGTGGGGGCTGGTGCTGGGCGCGATCGACGTGCTCCCGCGCACCGGATACGCCATCCCCACCCAGGCGCACCCGGCGGGCTGGGCGTGCACCGAGTGAGGCCTCAGCGGGCGAGTCGCATCACCAGGCAATCGTCCGCGCCGAACCAGCGCCGCTCGACCGCCACGAAGCCCAGTCGCGCGTAGAACGCGATCGCGCGCACGTTCGACGCGAGCGGGTCGATCACGATCGCCGTCTCGTCGGGCGTCGCGAAGCACTTCGCGATCGCCAGCTGCATCATCTCGGTCCCGAGCCCGCGACCACGATCCGCGGGCGCCCCGATCCAGATGTCGATCGCGCGGAGGCCGGGGGGCACATCGCCCCAGTAGCGGGACGTCTCGCGGTGCGGGTCAATGATGTCGAGGAACCCGATCGGCCGCCCGTCCTCCTCGGCGATCATCGGTTCGCGCCAGTCGGGCACCTGCGCCAGCTCCTCCTCCCAGTGCCAGTCGTCGTTCGGGTCCGAGCTCACCACGTCCGGATCGTCGTCCCACCGGCGGAGCAGGGGGACGTCGGCGAGGGTGGCGGGGCGCAGGCGCACGGGCACCCCGGAGTCTGGCGACCGCGCGCGCGGCCGGACAAGGGGAGCGATCCGCCCCGCACCCATCGCCGGTCCTCGCCCTGTTATCTTTCCCGGCTATGACGACCTTCAAGAATTTCATCAACGGCGAGTGGGTGGCCCCCTCCACCGACGCCTGGTTCGAGAACACCAATCCGGCGAACACCGCCGACGTGATCGGCCGCTTCCCCAAGTCCGGCGCGGCGGACGTGCAGCGCGCCGTCGAGTCGGCCAAGCGCGGCTTCGAGCGCTGGAAGCGCATGCCGGCCCCCGCCCGTGGCGACATCCTCCGCCGCGTCGGCGAGATCCTCTCCGCGCGCAAGGAGGAACTCGCCGACCTGATGACCCGCGAGATGGGCAAGCCGCTCGCCGAGACGCGTGGCGACGTGCAGGAGGGCATCGACACGGCCTTCTACGCCGCGGTCGAGGGACGCCGCCTCTTCGGGCACACGGTCCCCAGCGAACTCCGCTCCAAGTGGGCGATGAGCTTCCGCCGCCCGATCGGTGTCGCCGGCATCATCACGCCGTTCAACTTCCCGCTCGCCATCCCGACGTGGAAGATGTTCCCCGCGCTCGTCTGCGGGAACGCTTGCATCTTCAAGCCGGCCGAGGACGTGCCGCACACCGGCCATGTCCTCGTCGAGATCCTCCTCGAGGCGGGGCTGCCGCCCGAGGTGATCCAGCTCGTGCACGGCGACGGCGAGGTGGGGAAGGCGATCGTCGACCATCCGGAGATCCCGCTCCTCTCGTTCACGGGCTCGACGGAGACGGGAAGCAAGGTCGGCGAGACCGCCGGCCGCATGCACAAGCGCCTCTCGCTGGAGATGGGCGGCAAGAACGCGCAGATCGTGCTCGACGACGCGAAGCTCGACCTCGCGCTCGACGGCGTCCTCTGGGGCGCCTTCGGCACGACGGGCCAGCGCTGCACCGCGACGAGCCGCCTGATCCTGCAGGACGGGATCCACGACCAGTTCCTCGCCAAGCTCAAGGAGCGCGCGAGCCAGCTGAAGCTCGGTGACGGCCGCAAGGCGGGGACCGACGTCGGCCCGGTGATCCACGCCGACTCGATCTCGAAGATCGAGCGCTACGTGGAGATCGGCCTGAGCGAAGGCGCCGAGCTCGTGATGGGCGGCCAGCGCGCGCACGGCGCGGGCCTGGAGAAGGGCTTCTTCTTCCAGCCGACGATCTTCGCCGGCGTGAAGGCGGGGATGCGCATCGAGCAGGAGGAGATCTTCGGCCCGGTCCTGAGCGTCATCCGCGTGAAGGATGCGGACGAGGCGTTCAAGGTGAACAACGGCGTGAAGTACGGCCTCTCGTCGTCGCTCTACACGCAGGACGTGAACCTCGCCTTCCGCGCCATCAACGAGCTCGACAACGGCATCACCTACATCAACGCCCCGACCATCGGCGCCGAGGCGCACCTGCCGTTCGGCGGCGTGAAGCAGACCGGCAACGGCCACCGCGAGGGCGGATGGGAGGTCTACGAGTTCTACTCGGAGACGAAGGTGGCGTACCTCGATTACAGCGGTAGCCTGCAGCGGGCCCAGATCGACAACTACTGAGTAGAAAGCTGAAGGCTGAAGGAGGAAGGAAGAAAGACGCACGCAACACCAGAGGGGCACCCTTGACCGAGCGTCGAGGGTGCCCCTCTTCGCATCCCGCACCCCGCATCCCGCATCCGAGATCCCCGCCCGTCCAGGGACGATGCGGAGGGGCCCCGCATCCGGCCCCCACCCCGTACCCCGTACCGCCCGTACGCCCCGCATCGCCGTTCGCCCTCCGCATCCCGCCCCCTGCCCGTCCCCGCATCGCCGGTGTATATCCTGAAGGACGATGAGCGATCAGGCCCCCGCATCCCCCAAGTCTCGCCGCATCGGCGCCGTCCTCTGGGACTGGGCCAAATCCGTCCAGCTCGCCATCCTGATCTTCCTCCTCGCCCGCGCCTTCCTGTTCGAGATGTTCAAGATCCCGAGCGGATCGATGGAAGGCACCCTGCTCGTCGGCGACTTCCTCATCGTCAACAAGCTCCTCTACGGCGCGGAAGTCCCAGTCCTGAATGAGCGCCTCCCCGCCGTCCGCGCCCCCGGCGTCGGTGACGTCGTCGTCTTCCAGTGGCCCGAGGATCCCACCAAGAACTTCGTCAAGCGCCTCGTCGGCATGCCACGCGACACGCTCGAGATGAAGCAGGGCATCCTCTATCGCAACGGCATCGCCCAGCGCGAACGCTACGCCACGCATCGGGACCTCGATTTCGATCCCGCCGCCGAGGACTTCCGCTGGCAGCGCGACTACGTCGCCCCCGGCATCGACGTGCGGCGATATCATCCGTCCCGCAACAATTGGGGCCCGCTCGTCGTGCCCCTCGCGCACTACTTCATGCTGGGTGACAATCGGGACAACTCGCTCGACAGCCGGTACTGGGGCTTCGTGCATGACTCGCTCGTCCGCGGCAGCCCCGTCATGGTCTACTACAGCTACTCCCCCGACACCGCGGAGGCCTTCGACTGGCTGACGCGTGTCCGCTGGAAGCGGCTGGGCGAACGGATCCAGTGAGGGCCGGGCGGGGGGTGCTTCCGTCGCCTCGCGCGGCACTGCACATTCCCGTCGACGGTCCACCCCCACGGACCAACGGAGCATGCGCGTGAGACGGACGAACGGCACGCCGCACAAGCGGCACCTGCATGACGAGGGCTCGCTCGACCAATACCTGCGCGACATCAGCGTCTTCCCGCTGATCTCGCGCGAGGAGGAGGTGCGCCTCGCCCAGCGGATCCGCACCGACGACCAGGAGGCGCTCGACACCCTCGTGCGCTCCAACCTCCGCTTCGTCGTGTCGGTCGCCAAGAAGTACCAGAACCAGGGCGTCTCCCTCTCCGACCTGATCAACGAGGGCAACCTCGGCCTCATCCGCGCCGCCCACAAGTTCGACGAGACCAAGGGGATCAAGTTCATCTCCTACGCCGTCTGGTGGATCCGGCAGGCGATCCTCCAGGCCCTCGCCGAGCAGAGTCGCATCGTGCGGGTGCCCCTCAACCGCGCCGGCGCGCTGCACCGCATCGGCAAGCGCGCCAACGCGCTCCTCCAGGAGCTGGGCCGCGAGGCGACGCACGCCGAGATCGCCGACGGGATGGAGATCACGGAGGAGGAGGTCGCCAAGACGATGGCGATCTCGCAGACCCACCTCTCGCTCGACGCGCCGATGTCGCCGGGCGAGGACAACCGCCTCCTCGACTACCTGCCCGACACGCAGAGCGCGACGCCCGATCAGGAGACCGAGGACAAGGCGCTCTCCGAATCGGTCCACGAGGCGCTCGCCGGCCTGAAGGAGCGCGAGTCCAAGATCCTGCGCCTCTACTTCGGACTCGACGGGTCCGACCCGATGACCCTCGAGCAGATCGGCGCCGTGCTGAACATCACGCGCGAGCGGGTGCGCCAGATCAAGGAGAAGGCGCTGTCGAGGCTGCGTCACGTCTCGCGGGCGCGGGCGCTCGAATCCTACCTGGGATGAAGGCGGAAGGGTGAAGGAGGAAGGCTGAGCGGATTTCCGGACCCCGGGGAGGTATCTTTCCCCCTTCATCCTTCAGCCTTCAGCCTAGACCGTCCCATGTCCAAGGACGCCAGTTTCGACATCACGACCTCCGTCGACCTGCAGGAGGTCGACAATGCCGTCAATCAGTCGGCCAAGGAGATCGCGCAGCGCTACGACTTCAAGGACGCGAAGCTCGCGACCGTCGAGCTCAAGCGCGCCGAGGGGCTCATCAAGCTCTCGAGCGACACCGACATGCGGCTCCGCGCCATGTGGGACATCCTGCAGTCCAAGCTCATCAAGCGCGGCGTGCCGGTGAAGAACCTTGATGCGGGCGAGCCGACGCCCGGCGGCGGCGACACCTGGCATCGCGACATCACCCTCAAGCAGGCCCTCGACGGCGAGACATGCAAGAAGGTCGTCGCCGCCATCAAGGCGCAGAAGTTCAAGAAGGTGCAGGCCTCCATCCAGGGTGACACCGTCCGCGTCGTCAGTCCGTCGCGCGACGAGTTGCAGGCGGTCATGACCTTCCTGCGCGGCGAGGACTTCGACGTCCAGCTCGGCTTCGGCAACTACCGATGAGATTCCGCGTCATCACCCTGGGCTGCGACAAGAACACCGTCGACAGCGAGCGCTACCTGGCGCAGCTCGTCGATCATGGTGGGGTCCAGGTCGATGACGCCGCGGACGCCGAGCTGATCATCGTCAACACCTGCGGCTTCATCGACGCGGCCAAGGCCGAGTCGATCGATGCCATCGTCGCCGCCGGCCGCATGAAGGAGCAGGGGAGCGCCACCGCGGTCGTCGCGGTCGGCTGCATGGTCGAGCGCCACAAGCAGGAACTCGTCGAGGCGCTCCCCGAGGTCGACCTCTTCCTCGGCGCCTCCGAAGGGGATCGTCTCATCCCGCTGCTCCACGAGCGGGGACTCATCGGCGACCCGGTCACGCAGCACCCGGGCGTCCGGCTCTACGCGGGCGACACGCCGTTCGTGCGCTACCTCAAGGTGAGCGAGGGCTGCGATCACGGCTGCGCCTTCTGCGCGATCCCGCTCATGCGCGGGAAGCACCGCTCCTTCGCGCTCGACGACATCGTGAAGGAGGCGCAGCTCCTCGAGCTGCAGGGCGCGCGCGAGGTGAACCTCGTCGCGCAGGACCTCGCGCACTGGGGGCGCGACCTCCGCGATCGTCCCGAGCGGCTCCCCGAGCTGCTCGAGGCGCTGCTCCGCGAGACGTCGATCCCGTGGCTCCGCAACATGTACCTCTACTCGGCGGGCATCACGCCGCGCCTGCTCGAGGTCATCGCCGGGGCGCCGCGCATCACGCGCTACCTCGACATGCCGATCCAGCATGCGAGCGATGCCGTGCTGGAGCGGATGCGGCGGCCGGAGCGCCAGCGGTCGATCCGCGAGAAGGTCGCGCGCTTCCGCGACGCCGTCCCCGGCGTCGCGATCCGCACCACCACCATCGTCGGCTTCCCCGGGGAGACCGAGGCGGACTTCCAGCAGTTGCTCGCCTTCCTCCGCGAGATCGAGTTCGAGCGCGTGGGCGTCTTCACCTACTCGCCGCAGGACGGGACGCGCGGCGCCGAGCTCGACGACGATGTCCCCGAGATCGTGAAGCGCGAGCGGCTCGAACAGGTGCAGGAACTCCAGCGACACATCACGGCCGAACGCTACGAGTGGCGCATCGGGCAGGTGGCGCCGGCGCTGGTGCTCGAAGCGGGGACGGGCGCCGAGCCCGCGATCGCGCGAATGCCGTGGCAGGCCGACGACATCGATGGCGTGACGCGTGTCGTCACCGACGCCGCGCCAGGGAGCCTCATCGAGGTCGAGGTCACCGAGGTGGTCGACGACTACGACTTCGAGGCGCGGGCGCTCGGCCTGCTGTCGGCACCGCCGCCGCGCGCACCCGAGGGACGGCAGGGCCGTGCCCTGCCGATGGCGGGCGCGTCGATGGGGAGCTTCGGCCGGTGAACGTGACGCGGCACGGGCCGACGCTGGTCCTGGCCGTCCTCGTCGCGCTGGCCGCCTGCTTCTCGCGGCCGTATCCGGAGGAGGGCGGCTCGCTCTTCCCCGGTCCGCGACAGGAGCCGCCGCGCACCGCGGTCGACACCGCGCCCGCGATCGACCCGCTCCCGCAGGATCTCGCGCCTCCCGCACCCGTGGCCGGCACCGGTCCGCTGGTGCGCGTGGGCCTGCGCGTCGCGCGCGACACCGCCCGCCTGGACGCCACGACGGCCTGGCGACTCCTCGATGCGCAGGGCGGCGTGCTCGTGCGCGCGCGCGCGACCGAGCGGTGGCACATCGAGCGCCGCGGTGCGCAGCTCCGCGCCGCGCGCGCCGACGGCATCGCGACCGGGTGGCAGGACGCTCCGCTCATGCAGTTCCCGGACGAGGGCGGCGAACTCCGCGTGGCGGCCAAGGGGTATCGCGGCGCGATCGCCTGGGTCGCGACCGACAGCGGCGTGCTGGCGGTGAACCACGTCCAGCTGGAGGACTACCTCCGCGGGGTGGTGCCGCTCGAGATCGGCGAGCGGTCGCCGGGGGAACGCGCCGCGGTGCAGGCGCAGGCGATCGCGGCCCGGTCGTACGTGGTGACGCGCCTGCTGCAGGCGCGCGCCGGGATCGCACGGAGTCCGGACTTCGAGGTCGTGGCGTCGGTCGGCGACCAGGTCTACGGTGGGCGCGGCGCGGAGCGGCCGCTCGCCGACGAGGCCGTCGCGGCCACGGCGGGGCTCGTCCTGCGCATCGGGACACGGGTGGTGAATGCGCCATTCTATTCGACCTGCGGGGGCGAGACGGCGGCCGCCGAGGAGGTGTGGCGCACCGGGGGCGAGTCGCACCTGCACCGCGTGAGTGACCGTATCCCCGGCACCGACCGGTTCTACTGCGACATCGCCCCGCGGTTCGCTTGGACGCGCGCCTGGACGGCCGCTGAGCTCGACGCCGTGGTGCGGCGCTATCTCGGCGCCTACGCCGCGGTCGGCGGCAGTGGTCCCGGGAAAGTGACCGACATCACCATCGAGGACCGCACGCCGAGCGGCCGGGTAGGGACGTTGGTCATCCGCACCGACCGGGGCAGCTATCGCCTGCGCGGGAACGACTCGCGCTCGGTTCTGCGCTCGACCGGTGGCGAGCTGTTGAACAGCTCGTATTTTTCGGTGACGACCGAGCGCGACGACGGGCGCTTGGTCCGGGCGGTGATCCGCGGCAACGGGTACGGGCATGGCGTGGGGATGTGCCAGTGGGGCGCGATCGGTCGCGCGCGCACCGGGCAGGACGTCCGCACGATCCTTCGTACCTACTATCCCGGCACCATCGTCGGCCCGGTCCCCCCCGGGCAACTCACCCCGTAAGTCCGGAACCCACCGCCGTGCCGCCCACTCCCACTTCGTCGCTGCGCATCGGGGTCCTCGGCCTCGGGGCCATCGCCCAGACCGCGCATCTGCCGGTGCTCAGCAAGATGCGCGGCGTCCAGCTCGCCGCGCTCTGTGACAACGATGCCGCGAAGGCCCGGTCGCTCGCCCAGCGCTTCGGCGTGCGCGACATCTGCACCGACGTCGAGGAACTGCTCGAGCTGAAGGACATCGATGCGGTCGTGGTGACCACGCCCAACCACCTGCACGAGGTGCACGTCCTCTCGGCGTTGCGCGCGCGGAAGCACGTGATGTGCGAGCGGCCGTTGGGCATCGGCGCGCGGGCCATCGAGCGGATCATCACGGCGGCGGAGAAGGCGAAGAAGGTGGTGATGGTCGCGAACAACCATCGCTTCCGGCTCGATGCGCAGGCGCTCGACGGCTTCGTGCGCGGCGGGGAACTCGGCAAGATCCGCTCGGTGCGCGCCGGCGCCTATCGACGGCGCGTGCAGCAGGCCCCCTGGCGGCTGCGCCGCGCCGAGGCCGGCGGCGGTGCCTTCCTCGAGCTCGGCCTGCCGCTGCTCGACCTCGCCGGCTGGTTGCTCGACTTCCCGCGCGTCGAGCGCGTGAGCGCCACCATGGAGCGCGGACGCGGCGCGAACGCGGTCGAGGAGTCGGCGATCGTGCTCATCGAGTGCCAGGGCGGCTTCACGGTCACCATCGACGTGCACGCCAACTACGTCGGCGAGGACCAGCGCTGGTGGTTCGAGCTCATCGGCACCTCCGGCTCGGCGCGGCTCAATCCGCTGCGGCTCATCAAGGAGATCCACGGCACGCCGGTGGACGTCTCGCCCACCGGCGCGCAGATGCGCGACACGGCCTTCATCCAGAGCTACCGCTCCGAACTCGCGCACTTCGTCGCCGTCGCGCGCGGGGATGCGCCGTACGAGCCACCGCGCGACCAGATCCGCGTGTACAAGCTGCTCGACATGATCTACAAGGCGGCCGACGACGCGAAAGAGCTGCGGCCGTGAGGGTGGCACGTGCGGCGCGCGGGGCCCTGCTCGTGCTCGGCATGCTCGCGGCGCGCGGTCGGATGCTCCACGCGCAGGCCGCCAACGCGGCCGACCCGTTCCCGTTCGGGGGCGCCTCCCTCCGGGTCTCGGTCCTCACCATCGGCCCCGGGAACGAGGTCTTCGAGCGGTTCGGGCACAACGCGCTCCGCATCCAGGACGCGCTCTCCGGGATGGATCTCGCCTACAACTGGGGGATGTTCTCGTTCGAGGATCCCAACTTCCTCGGACGGTTCCTGAGCGGCGACACGCGCTACTGGGTCGAGGCGTTCCCCTCGTCCTGGCTCATCGAGGCGTACGCGTCCCAGGACCGGAAGGTGACCGAGCAGGTCCTCGCCCTCACCGAGGCGCAACGCACGGCGATCGCCGCGCTGGTGGTCGAGAACGCCCGGCCCGACCGGAAGTTCTATGCCTACGACTACTACCGCGACAACTGCTCCACGCGCGTGCGTGACGCGCTCGACGCCGTCCTCGGCGGCGCGCTGCGGAAGCGCTTCACGATCATGACCACCGAGTGGTCGTATCGCTCCGAGTCGGTGCGCCTCACCACGCCGGACGGACTCGCGCAGGCGGGGATCGAGCTCGCGCTCGGGCCCCGCGCCGACATCCCCATGACCGCGTGGCAGGCGATGTTCATCCCGATGCGCCTCAGGGATTACCTGCGCGACGTCACGGTGCCCGGCGCGGATGGTGCGCCGGTGCCGCTCGTGGCATCGGAGGCCGTCCTGTTCGAGGCGAAGCGGGCGCCCGAGCCGGCCGAACGGCGCGGCCTCACGCTCGGCGCCTGGGGACCCATCCTCGGGGCCTGGATGCTGCTGCTCACGCCGCTGGCCGCTGCGCAGCGCCGTCGCACCCGCATTCCCGCGGCCGTCATGGCCTCGCTCTGGTACGGCCTCACCGGCCTCGTCGGCGCGATCATCCTCGCGATGTGGCTCGGGTCGGCGCACGTCTTCTGGTATCGCAACTACAACCTGCTCCTCGTCTCGCCGCTCGGTCTCGTCGCGATGGTGCCGGTGGCGCGGGCGATCCTGCGGGGCCGCGCCACGCCGGTCGCACAGGGCTTCGTGCTCGCGATGCTCGCGCAGTGCGCCCTCGCGCTCGTCGCGACGCTCCTCGGCCCGCAGCGGCTCGCCGGACCGCTCCTCCTCCTGCTGCCGGCGCATCTCGGACTCGCGGTCGCCTTCTGGCGCCACACGACGCCCGGCGCCGCGCACACGCCCGCGGCGCCCTGATGGCCGCCCGCGGCCTTGCCGCAGGGGTCGACGTCGGCGGCACCTTCACCGACTGCGCCGCGATCGACACGGAGGGCGTGGTGCGCGCCTCGAAGGTGCTCACCACGCCGGAGGACCAGGGTGTCGGCGTGGTGGCCGCGCTCACCGCCCTCGGCGAACCGGCTGGTGCCGTGACGCGGCTCGTGCACGGCACCACCGTCGTGACGAACCTGCTCCTCGAGCGGACGGGCGCGCGGGTCGTCCTCTGCGCGACCGCCGGCGCCACCGACCTCCTCGAACTCCGTCGTCAGGATCGCGCCGCGCTCTACGACCTCGCGGCACAGCATCCCGCGCCGCTCGTGCCTTCCGAGCGGGTGGTCGCCGTGGACGAACGGCGTGAACCGGGGCGCGTGGCGAAGGCGCTCACGCCGGACGAGATGCGCCGCGTGGTGACCGACGCCCTCGCGCTCGCGCCGGATGTGGTCGTCGTCGCGCTGCTCCATGCGTACGAGGACGCCGCGCACGAGCAGGCACTGGCCGACGCGTTCCGTGCCGCGGCTCCCGCCCTCACCGTCGTGCTCGCCACCGACGTCCTGCCCGAGATCCGGGAGTACGAGCGCACCGCGACCGCCGTCGCCGAGGGATATGCGCGGCCCGGCGTGCAACGGTACCTCGAGCGGCTCGGCGACCGGTTGCGGGCCGCGCGATTCCCCGCGCCCGCCGTCATGACCTCCGGCGGCGGGATGCGGGCCGCGGCCGATGCGGCGCAGCATGCGGCCTCGCTCGCGCTCTCGGGGCCGGCCGGTGGCATCGTCGGCGCGGCCGCGGTGCTGCGGGCCGCCGGTATCGCCAACGGCCTCACGATCGACATCGGCGGCACCAGTGCCGATGCCGGGCTCATCCTCGGCGGTGAACCGCTCGTCGAGGCGGGCGGTGCGGTGGCCGGCGTGCCGATCGCATTGCCGCGCGTGCTCGTCGAGACGGTCTCTGCCGGTGGCGGCAGCATCGCGTGGATCGACGAAGGGGGCGCGTTGCGCGTGGGGCCGCGCAGTGCCGGCGCGCGCCCCGGCCCCGTCGCGTTCGGCCGCGGCGGCACCGAGCCCACCGTGACCGATGCGCAGATCGTCCTCGGCCGCATCGGCTCCGGCGGGTGGAGCGGGGGCGTGGCGCTCGACGTCATCGCGGCGCGCGCCGCCATCGGCCGGCTCGCCGATCGATTGGGCGCCGGCGCCGAGCGCACCGCCGAGGCGATCATCGGCGCGGCCGACGCGGAGATGGCGCGGGCGCTGCGCCGCGTGAGCGTGGACCGCGGCGTCGACCCGCGCGACTGCGCGCTCGTCGGCTTCGGGGGTGGCGGGCCGTTGCACGCCTGCGCGCTCGCCGACGCGCTCCGCATGCGGACGGTGCTGGTGCCGCCCTTCGCCGGCGTGCTGAGCGCGGTGGGGCTCGCCATCGCGCCCGAGCGGCGCGAGGTGGCGATGAGCCTCCTCGCGCCGGCGAGCGCGCTCGGGGCGCCGGCCTTCCGCGCGGCGTGCGACGCGCTCGCCGCGCGGGTGGCGGGAGCGGAGCGACGCTGGTCGCTGCGGATGCGCTACGTCGGACAGGGACACGAACTCGAGGTGCGCGGTGCTCCGGGCGACGCGGGCGACGACCTCGCCGCACGGTTCGAGGCCGCGCACCAGGCGCTCTACGGCTTCACCCTCGCGCGTCCCGTCGAGAGCGTCTCGCTGCGGCACGTCGCGAGCGACCCCGGTGCACGGGCGGTCTTCGCGCGCGACGCGGCGCGCGAGGCGTACGACGACGTGCGCGACATCGACCATGGCGGCCCTGCCGCGGTGTCGACGCTCTCCGGTCCCCGCGCCGTCACCTTGCCGGACGCGACGCTCTGGATCGCGACGGGCTGGCGCGCCAGCGCGCTCGCCATCGGCGGCTGGCGCCTCGACCGGGAGGACGCGTGAGCGAAGGTCCCGTCGCGCTCGATCCGCTCGAGCTCTCCGTCTGGTCCTCGCTCGTCTCGATGGTCGCCGAGGAGATGGGCTCCGTCCTGGTGCGCGGTGCGCTCTCCCCCAACATCCGCGAGCGACGCGATGCGTCGTGCGCGCTGTTCGACGCGGAGGGCCGGATGGTCGCGCAGGCCGCGCACATCCCCGTGCATCTCGGTGCGCTCCCCGAGGCCGTCCGTGCGGTGCGCGAGGCGCGCCCCGCCGCGGGCGACGTCTTCCTGCTCAACTCGCCCTGGCAGGGCGGGTCGCACCTCCCCGACCTCACGATGGTCGAGGCGATCGATGACGGGCGCGGCGCCATCGCCGGGTATGCGGTCGTGCGCGCACACCACGCCGATGTCGGCGGGATGAGCCCGGGCTCGATGCCGCAGGGCGCGACCGAACTCGTGCAGGAGGGGCTCATCCTGCCGCCGGTGCGGCTCGAGCGCGGCGGGGTGCCGCAGGAGGAGATGCTCGCGCTCATCCTTGCGAACGTCCGCACGCCCCAGGAACGGCGGGGCGATCTCGCCGCGCAGCGCGCCGCGTGCGATGTGGGCGCGCGCGGCTGGCGCGCACTCCTCGCCCAGCACGGTGCCGCGCGGCTCGCGGCGGTGACGTCGGGCCTCCTCGACTATGCCGAACGCCGTGCGGTGAGCCGCCTCGCCGTGCTCGACGGGGCCAAGGGCGTTGCCGAAGATGCGCTCGAGGGTGATGGCGTCTCCGACGCCGAGGTCCCGCTGCGCGTCGCCCTTGCGGTGCGCGGCGGGCAGCTGCACCTCGATTTCGCCGGCACGTCGGCGATGGTGCGCGGCAACGTGAACTGTCCCCTCCAGGTCACGCGCGCCGCGGCGCTCTTCGTGCTGCGCGCGCTGCTCCCCGACGACGTGCCCACCAACGAGGGGATCGCGCGTCCGATCGTCATCACGACGCCCGACGATTGCTGTCTCGCCGCGCGCGCGCCGGCCGCGGTGGCCGCGGGCAACGTGGAGATGAGCCAGCGCATCACCGACCTGCTCTTCACGGCGTTCGCCGCCGCCGGCGTCGAGGTGCCCGCGCAGGGACAGGGCACGATGAACAACATCACCTTCGGTGGCGCGGGCTGGACCTTCTACGAGACGCTCGGCGGTGGTCAGGGCGCGAGCGCGAAGGGTCCCGGCCCCGATGCGGTGCATGTGGGGATGAGCAACACGCGCAACACGCCCATCGAGTCGCTCGAGCGCGCCTATCCCATCGTGATCGAGCGCTACGCGGTGCGTCGCGGCTCTGGCGGGGCGGGGCGCCACCGCGGGGGCGATGGCGTGATCCGCGCCTATCGCGTGCTCGCCCCCTGCACGGTCACGCTGCTCACCGAGCGCCGGTCGCGGGCACCGCGCGGGGCGATGGGCGGCGCCGCGGGGATGCCGGGCGAGAACCTGCTCAACGGGCAGCCGCTGCCGGCCAAGTGCCGCCGTGACCTCGTGCCCGGCGACGTGATCGAGCTGCGCACGCCCGGCGGCGGCGGCTGGGGCGCGCCGCCCGTCAGTCCCTGATCGGCCCGCTGCTCCGCGGTGGCGTCGACGGCGTCGTCGGCGGCACCGGGTTGTCGCGCGGGGTCGTGGCGATCAGGCGCGCCGTCGCCGAGCTCCGTTGCGCCAGGGTCGAGCGCCGCCGCGTGCCTTCGGCGGGGGCGACCTTCGTGAACACCTGCGCCTGGATGAAGGTCTGCAGCAGGTGCTTGTCGATGTGCCCGTCCTTCGCCTCGAATCCCAGGATGTCGAGGGCGCGCTCCGGCGTCACGGCGCGCTTGTAGGGCCGGTCGGTCGCGGTGAGGGCGTCGTAGATGTCGGCGATCGTCATCATGCGCGTCTGCACCGGGATCTCGTGCTCCCCCACGCCACGCGGGTAGCCGGTGCCGTCGAGCTTCTCGTGGTGGCCGAACGCGATCTTCGGGATCCCGCTCAGCTCGCGCGTCCAGGGGATCTGCTCGAGGAAGCGGTACGTGTGCGTCACGTGCGACTCGATCTCGCGCCGCTCGCGAGGGTCGAGGTTCCCCTTGTTGATCATGAGGAACCGCAGCTCGTCCTCGCCGAGGAGGGCGCGCTCGACCCCGTCGAAGTCGATGAACGTCTGCTGGCCGATCTCCTGCAGCTCCTCGAAGCTCCCCTCGGGGAGGATCGTCGGCTCGTTGGCGCGCACGATCGCGTCGAGCCAGCGCGAGAGCTGCTCGCGGCGCTCGCGACGGATGAGGTCGAGGTGCGCCACGACCTCCTTGTAGTCCGACGGGCCGTGGTCGAGCAGGTGCTCGGCGCGCTCCCGCTCGTACTCGAGGTCGGCCTGCTGCAACAGCGAGTGGAAGCGGTGCCGCAGGATCGTCAGGTCGTGCCCGTAGAGCTTCTTCTGCTTCACGAGCACCTGCTCGCGGACGCCCACCTTGCCGAAGTCGTGGAGGAGGCCTGCGTAGCGGATCTCGCGGATCTGCTCCCGCGAGAACTTGACGCCCGAGTATGGGCCATCCCCCACGTGATCCACGGCCTCGGCGAGGTTCGTCGTCAGCGTCGCGACGCGGAACGAGTGACCGGAGGTCGTCGGGTCTCGCGCCTCGATCGCCGTGACCGCCGCGGTCACGAATCCCTCGAAGAGCCGCTCGATGTCCTCGTACAGCCGGCTGTTCTCGATCGCCACCGCCGCCTGCGCGGCGAGGGCCGCGACGAGGTCCGCCGAGCGCTGGTCGAAGGGCAGGACCTGCTCCTCCACGACGTCGAGCGACGTGAGCTGCCGCTCGCCGTCGCGCTTGCGGTTGATCAGCTGCAGCACGCCGATGATCTCGTCCCGGTGCGTGCGCATCGGCAGCACGAGCATCGACTTGGTCCGGTAGCCGAACTTCTCGTCGAACGACCGGTTGAACCGGTACGTCACCTGGTCGGGGAGCAGGTAGACGTCGTTCATCATGAGCGGATCGCCGGTCGATGCCACGTAGCCGGCGAGGCTCGAGTGGTCGATGGGGATCGTGAACTCGGTGAACGGCAGCTCGGGGAGCGTGATGTTCTGCGACAGCTTGAAGCGCAGCGTCGACGGGTTCTTCTGGGCGTCGCGCTCCATGAGGTAGAGCGAGCCGGCGTCGGCGTTGGACAGCTGCAATGATTGCGAGAGGATCAGTTCGAGCAGCGTGTCGAGGTTCCGCTCCTCGGACAGCGCGGCGCCCACGCGGGAGAGCTCGCGCAGGTCGAAGGCGCTCTGCTGTTCGAGCCGGGAGGCGCGGTACGCTTCAATGAGGCTGCGCGCGTGCCGCATGGCCCCCTGCAACGCCGCGTTCCCCTGGCCGCGGCTCGCGCCGGCGGGGAGCCAGCTCGTGAGCGCCACCGCCTCCATGAGCGGGCTCGGCGCGTCCTCGCCCTCCTCCCCGAGGCCCACGAAGGCCACGTACGCGGCGAGGGCGCCGAGCGCACCGGGACCTCCCGAGCGTTCGGCGAGTGCCGCGTCGAGGAGCACGACGGTGGGGCGCTCCGGGTCGAGCGCCTCGACCGCGGGGAGTTCCTCCACGCGCCGGACGTCGAGGGCGTTCCCGCTCCCGAGAGCGGGGAAGGCGGCCATGGCCCGGCCGGCAGGAGCGAAGACGAGTGGCTGCACGGGCGCGCGGGGAGGGGGCGAAAGACCGGACCGCCGGGACCCATGCGGGTCCCGGCGGTCCAAGGTTACAGCGTGGCGGCGGTGGGCCGCCAGTACGTCGTCAGTTCGAGCCGCCGTTCAGGCGGGCGAGCGCGGTCTTCGCGTCCTCGAAGTCCGGGAAGCGCTGGATGGTCTGGTTGAAGAGCTGGATCGCCTCGTCGCGCTTGCCCGCGTCCTGCGCGCTGATGGCGCGCGAGTAGAGCATCACGGCCTGGAACGGCACCTTCTTCCGCTCCTCGGTGCGCGCCTCGCTCGTCTGGCGGACCTGCGGGGTGAGCGCCGGCAGCTTGAGGCCGGAGTTGGCCGCGGCCGCCGTCTTGGTGACGAGGTCGAGGAACTCCTCCGTCTTGCCCGTCTGCGTGGTGCTCCACTCGACGATGCCCGTCTCGGTGTCGATCGACTTGAGCGTGAGTACCATCGTGCCGCGCCCGTTCGTGATGAACGTGCCGGTCACCATGTGCTTCGCGCCGAGCAGCTTGCCCACGCGCGCCGCGGTCGCCTCGTCCACGCGACCGTCGCGGGCGAGGTTCTGCTCGTTGAGCAGGTTCATGATGTTCGCGCGCTCGACCACGCGGATGCCCGTGTTGTGGGACATCTCCACGAGGAGGAGGTCGGCGATGCCCTGCGAGAGCGGGGCGAGCTCGGCATTGCTCGCACCGATCGCGCTGTTCGTGAACGGCAGCACGGCCACGGTCGGCCGCGTGTCGGGCGTCTGCGCGATGGCAGGCGCGGCGACGAGGGCCATCAGGGTGGCGGTCCGAGCGATCTGCTTGAACATCAATTCCTCCTAGGAGGGGTCAGAGAGTCAGCGTGAGGCCTTCCGCGGCGGCGACCACCTGGAGCGATCCGCCACGGCCCTGCACCATCGCCCGGCACTCCGCCAGGCAAACATCCAGCTGATCATCGGTCCGGCGCGGCTCGTGATGGAACAACACCAGCGTCCCCACGCCCGCTTCCAGCGCCAGCTCCACCGAATCCTGGAAGGTCGAGTGCCCCCAGCCCCGATGGTGTTCGTATTCCTCGGTGGTGTACGTCGAGTCGTGGATGAGCACCTTCGCCCCGCGCACGAACTCCACCATCCGTCGCTTCCAGTCCGGCGGCGACCCATACCGCGGGTGCTCCGCCAGTTCGTTGTCGGACACATAGACCAGCGCGCCGCCGTTCCCGCCCGGTTCGGAGAACCGGTAGCCCAGCGCCCCACCGGGGTGCTGCACCGCGAACGACGTCACCTCATACCCCGTCCCTTGCGTGCGGGTGCCCTCGGCGAGGTCCCGGAAGTCGATCGAGGCATCGAGCTCCTCGAACGTCACGGGGAACACCACCGGCGACATCTGGTCCCGCACCACCTTGTCCACCGACTTCTCCAGCGACTGCGAACCCCAGATCGTGAAGTGGTTCCCGCGCCCGAAGATCGGCGCGAAGAACGGGATCCCCTGGATGTGGTCCCAATGCGCGTGCGTCAGGAAGATGTCGCCCTTGATCGCCGAGCCATTGGCCCCCTGCAGCAGTTCCCGTCCCAGCTCACGGATCCCCGTCCCGGCGTCGAGGATGATCAACCATCCGTCGTCGGTCCGGATCTCGGTGCAGGGCGTGTTGCCCCCGTACCGTACCGTCTGTGCCCCAGGGGTCGGGATGGACCCACGTGTTCCCCAGAATCGGACACGCAGGCTCATGCATTCCCCCGGGGCACGATGGAAGATCGCGCGTCGAGCGCCACGACACCAACGAGAGCGGTCACCGCGGCGGCGTGATGATGGTCACAATGCGTCAAGACGGTCCCCAGGGGTCAGAGCCGCTGCTGCGAGCGCTTCTCGAGCGCGGCGCGGTCGGTGATCTTGATGCGGCGCCGCTCGGTGCTGATCCACCCGGCCTCGACGAACTCGCGCATGGCGCGCGAGACGGTCTCGCGGCTCGCACCGATCACGTGCGCGATGGTCTGGTGCGTGAGCGGCTTCTCGATGGTCTCGCTCCCGCCTTCGGTGGCCGCGTCGAGGATCATCCGGGCGATGCGGCCCGGGACGTCGAGCAGGACCAGCGAGCCGATCTTCTCGTCGGCGCGCCGGAGCCGGCGCGAGAGCTCCAGCAGCAGGGCCCACGCGACCGCGGGGCTCTGCTCCACGCGGCGCCGGAAATCCTCGCGGCGCAGCACGAGCAGCGTCGACTCCTCCATCGCGACCACGTGCGCCGAGCGCGGCTGGTCGTCGATCAGCGACAGCTCGCCGAAGTGCTCCCCGACGCCGAGGATCCCGAGGATCACCTCGCGGCCGTCCTCGGCCACGAGGACGACCTTCACGCGGCCGGCGCGGACGACGAACAGGGAGTCGCCCGGGTCGTCCTCGAAGAGGATGACGCTCCCCTTGGGATAGCTCTTCTCACGCGCCATCTGCGAGAAGGCGATCACCTCCGTCGGGGCGAGGGACCGGAAGAGCGGGACGGTCGCGAGGAAGTCGGCGGTGGTGGCTTGCATGCTCGAGTGGTGCGAGGGGGGCTATCCGGGCGAAGTTAGGGCGCGGGATGGGGACTGTCAAACTGTCCAAATCCTGACGGCATGGTCGTTTAGGGCGGTGACGCCGATGCGTCCGCGCTGGTATCGTGCGTGTGGCTCGACCGCCCCGTCCCTTGCCATCACGACCTCCCTCCATGGCCCGTCACATCGCCGCCCCGCGCGGTCTCGCCGCTGCCGCTTCGTGCTTCCTCGCCCTCGGCGTGGTCGCGTGCGCGGGCAGCATCTCGGATCCGTTCACCGAAGCCGGACTGCTCGATGCCACGGCGACGCAGGGGACCGCGTTCATCGAACCGCAACCGGTCGGGTCCGAGGCCGATGATCTCATCGCCTGCCCGATCGCGGTGCGCCTGGTCACGTCCACCGCCGGCATCACGCTCACGCGACTCCGGCTCGAGACGCGGCAGCGCGTGGACGGGGCGGAGCGGGCGGAACTCGAGTGGTTGGAGGGGCCCGCGCTCACGCGCTGGTTCGAGCGGCGGCTCCCGGCGGCCGGCACCGACACCGCGCGCCTCGGCCTCGCCGGACCCAGGCCCTTCGACTGGGACCTCGAGGTGTTCTTCAAGGCGGATGGTCGCCGCGGGGAGGTCTCGCGCCTGGTGAGCGGGCGGTGCGGGCCGCCGATCCCGTCCGAGGGCGGGACCCCGGAGGTCTCGCTCGTGGAGGTGGTCGGGGGCGGCGCGGGCGCGCAGGCAGGGGATACCATCGAGGTCGCCTACCGCGTCTCGGCGCCCGCGGGACTCTGGAGCCTGCAGGAGAGCACCTACTTCCTCACGGCGATCGACACGACACCCCCCCGGACCTTCGCCGGCGGTCCGACGACCGTGGACCGACGGCGTCGGTACGTCCTCATGGACCGGGGGGGCGTGCCGTTGGATTGGGCCGTCGTGGTGCGGACACGTGACCTGCGTGAGGGGACGTCGATGGCGGAACTCCGGGTCGCCTGGGATCAGCCGGTCGCCGGGGAACCGACCCGCACCCGTCCGGATTGATGGCCAGAACCCCAAGCACCGCAACACCTTGACCGTCGGTGGGGATGGTCGCCTCCCCTTGTCTCGCCCTCCCAGAGCCGTTACGATTCATGGCTCGACCAGACCCCGCTCCTGAGGCACCCATGAAGCCCGAGATCCACCCGACGTACGCCACGGCGACCGTCTCCTGCGCCTGCGGCAACACGTTCCAGACGCGCAGCACGCACGCCGAGCTCCACACGGACATCTGCGCCGCTTGCCATCCGTTCTTCACCGGCAAGCAGAAGCTCATCGACACCGCTGGTCGCGTCGAGCGCTTCCGCCAGAAGTACGCCAAGGCCAACGCCTGAGCATCCGCGACCGGCTCGCCGACGCGCTCCGGCGCGCCGCCGAGGTCGAGCGCGACCTTCTCGATCCCAAGACGGTCAAGGACGCCAAGTTGATGGCGTCCCTCGGCCGGGAGCATCAGCGGCTCGGCCAGGTGGTCGAAGCCGCCAAGGCCCTCGAGAGGATGGACACGGAGCTCGCGCAGGCGCGCGAGCTCTTGTCGTTCGATGACCCCGAGCTGGCGGCGGAGGCGAAGCAGGAGGTCGCGCGATTCGAGGCCGCGATCCCCTTGGCGGAGGCTGCCCTCAAGCCGCTCCTCCTCCCCCCCGATCCGCTCCACGACCGCAACGCGATCGTCGAGATCCGCGCCGGCACCGGCGGCGACGAGGCCGCGCTCTTCGCCGCGGACCTCTATCGCATGTACACGCGATACATCGAGCGGCACGGCGGCTGGCGCATCGAGGTCATCTCGATGGGCGACGGCACGCTCGGCGGCATCAAGGAAGCGATCTTCAAGGTCTCGGGCCATGAGGCCTTCGGCCAGCTCCGCTTCGAGTCCGGCGTGCATCGCGTGCAGCGCGTGCCCGCCACCGAGGCCGCGGGACGCATCCACACCTCCGCCGCGACGGTGGCCGTCCTCCCCGAGGCCGAGGAGATCGACCTCAAGATCGAGGACAAGGACCTCCGCATCGACGTCTTCCGCTCGTCCGGCCCCGGTGGCCAGAGCGTGAACACCACCGACTCGGCCGTGCGCATCACGCACCTCCCGTCGGGTCTCGTCGTCTCGCAGCAGGACCAGAAGTCGCAGCTGCAGAACAAGATCAAGGCGATGGACGTGCTCCGGTCGCGACTCCTCGACCTCAAGGTCGCCGAGGCCGAGGCGGAGCGCTCGCGCATGCGGAAGAGCCAGGTCTCCACCGGCGACCGGTCGGCGAAGATCCGGACGTACAACTACCCGCAGAGCCGCGTCACCGACCATCGCATCGGCTACACCACGCACGACCTCGCCGGCGTGATGGACGGGAAGCTCGACGACCTCATGGACGCGCTCCGCCTCGCCGACATCGAGGAGAAGCTCTCGGGCGACGCCGGCTGAGGCGACCGACGCGATGACGATCGGGGAGCTGCTCGACGAACTCGCGGCGGCGCTGGCCGGCCCGGGGGTGCCGCCGGCGCGCGCCGAGGCGCGCGACCTCATCGCCGGCGTGCTCGACCAGCCCCGCTTCTGGCCCACCGCCCACCGCGACGACGAGATCGGCGAGCACGAGGAAGGCCTCGTGCGCGCCGCCGCCGAGAAGCGCGCCCAGGGGATGCCCATGCAGTACGCGCTCGGACGCGCGGCCTTCCGGCACCTCGTGCTCCAGGTCGATCCGCGCGTGCTCATCCCGCGGCCCGAGACCGAGATGCTGGTCGACCTCGTGCTCGCCGCGCAGCGCGGCGGCGTCGGACGGGTCGTGGACGTCGGCACCGGCTCGGGCGCCATCGCGCTCGCGCTCGCCGCCGAGAGCGGGTTCGACGAGGTCCACGCGGTCGATCTCTCCCCGGATGCGCTCTCCGTCGCGCGCGCCAACATCGCGGCGATCCCGGAGGAGCGACGCGCGCGCGTGCACTTCCACGAGGGCTCGCTGCTCAAGCCGGTGCAGGGCACCCGCTTCGACACCGTGGTGTCCAACCCCCCGTATATTTCGATGAGTGAACGCGCGGAGCTGCCGGCGCTCGTGCGCGAGTGGGAACCGTCGATGGCGCTCTTCTCGGGCGACGGCGGGATGTGGGCGATCCGTGCGCTCGTGCCGCAGGCGGCCGACGTGCTGGTCGCCGGAGGGTTGCTGGCGATGGAGGTGGATGCCCGGCGCGCCGACCTCGCGGCGGCCGCGGTGCGCGACGATGGCCGGTTCACGGACATCGAGACACGACTCGACTTGACCGGCCGCCCGCGATTCGTGGTGGCCCGACGACAGGAGCGGTGATGCTGAACGACAAGGCGGTGGAGCTCGGCCGGCTGATCGGCCAGAGCGCGGAGTACCAGGCGGTGAAGCGCGCCAACGAGGCGCTCAACGGGGATCGCGACGTCGTCGCCGCCCTCCAGCGGATGGAGACGCTCCGCCACGAGGCGCAGGCGATGATCGAGCAGGGCCAGCAGCCGACGCCCGAGATGGAACAGGAGCTCGACCAGCTGCTCACCAAGGTCCAGGGGAGCACGATCTACCAGCGCGTGATCGCGTCGAACGAGAACTTCGACAAGGTCATGATGCAGGTGAACCAGTGGATCCTCGAGGGGATCAAGAAGGGCGCGACCAGCTCGATCATCACGCTCGGCTGATCCGCCGGATGCGCGGGCGGCTCGTGGTCCTCGAGGGCGGCGAGGGAGTGGGGAAGTCGACCCAGCTCCGGCGGCTCGCCGCACGCCTCACCACCGCGGGCGTCGCGCACCGGGTCTTCCGCGAGCCGGGGGGCACCGCCGCCGGCGACCGCATCCGCGAGCTGCTGTTGCACGCCGACGCCCCGCTCGCGGCCACGACCGAGGCGGCGCTGTTCATCGCATCGCGTGCCCAGCTCGTCGCGCAGGAGATCGGCCCCGCGCTCGCGCGCGGCGAGCAGGTGCTGCTCGACCGGTTCATGCTCTCCACGTACGCCTACCAGATCCACGGCCGCGGCCTCGACGAGGAGACGGTGCGCTCGGCGAACCGCCTCGCGACCGCGGGACTCGTCCCCGACCTCACGATCCTGCTCACCCTCGCGCCCGAGGACGGGCTCGCGCGGGCCGGCTCGCGGGGATCGCACGACCGGATCGAACGCGCCGCCACGGAGTTCCACGAGCGGGTCGCCGCCGCCTTCGCCCGCTTCGCCACGGGGGCCTGGCAGGCGGCGCATCCGGAGTGCGGGCCCATCATCGCAGTCGATGCCAGCGGCGCGGAGGACGAGGTCGAGGCGCGTGTGCTCGCCCAGCTGGACCACCACCTGCCGTCCCTCCTCCGTCCTTCAAGGAACAGCGCCTGATGCGGCTCCGGACTGCCGGCTCCATCCTCCTCGTCGCCGCGGCTGCGTGGTCCGGCGTCTGGCTCGTCCAGCGCGCGGTGCGGACGGACCGGCCGGCACTTGATGGGGCGCGCCTCCTCGACGCGGTGATGCTCCGCGTCCGCACGTCGTACGTCGACACCGTCGACACGGAACGCCTCTGGGAGCTCGCGGCCGTCGGCATGCTCGACGAACTCGGCGATCCCAACACCGCCTATCTCACGCCGGAGCGCCTCGAGCTCCTCGAGCGCACCGCGTCCAACTCCTATGTCGGCGTCGGCCTCGCGGTGGACGCGCGCGACGGCTGGATCACCGTCACGCAACCGCGCGCCGGGTCTCCGGCCGAGCGCGCCGGGATCCTCGCCGGCGATCGGCTCGTGGAGGTCGACGGACGGTCGATGCAGGACTGGACCGTCGGCGAGGCGCGCGAGGCCTTCCGCGGCCCGCCGGGCTCGACCCTCAAGCTCACGGTGCAGCGCGGGTCCGGCGACGGCTCGCGGCACGCGTACACGCTCGAGCGCACCGCGATCGTGAACCGCTCGGTCGCGCGCGCGACGGTCCTCGACGGCGGCGTCGGGTTCCTCGCGATCTCCACCTTCAGCGATTCCACCGAGGCGGAGCTCGTCGCGGTGATCGACTCGCTCCGCGCGGCCGGGGCGCGGTCGATGATCCTCGACCTCCGCGGCAATCCGGGCGGGCTCCTCGCGCAGGGCGTGCAGGTCGCGGACCTCTTCCTCGATGCGGGCAAGCGCATCGTGAGCACCAAGGGCCGCGTCGCGCAGGCGAACACCATCTACGTCGACTCCACCGCCGAGCGGTGGGCGGAGATGCCGGTCGCCGTGCTCGTCGATCATCTCACGGCGAGCGCGGCGGAGATCGTGGCCGGTGCCCTGCAGGACCACGACCGGGCGCTCGTCGTCGGGCGCGCCACCTACGGCAAGGGGAGCGCGCAGGCGATCTACCGGCTCGACAACGGCGCGGCCGTCTCGCTCACCAACGCGCGGTGGGTCACGCCGCTCGGCCGGAGCATCGAGTATCCGCTCCCCGACGAGCAGCCGCTCGCGGATGCGGACACCTCGCGGCCGAAATTCCGCACGCCGATGGGGCGCACGGTGCTCGGCGGGGGCGGGATCGTGCCGGACGTCATCTCCTTCGATTCCACCGCCGAGGCCGCGTCGCGTCGCCTGAACATCGAGCTCGGCGGGAAGGTCTCGGCCTGGCAGTCGCTCGCGCGCTCGCTCGCGGCCTCATACGTGCGCGAGGGCGCGGTGCGCGACTCGCTCTTCGCCGTTCCCGCGGAATGGCGCGCGCGTCTCTACGGCGAGATGGAGCGCCAGGGGATCGTCGTGAGCTCGCTGACCTTCGGTGAGGCGCATGTCGCCGTGGACCGCATCATGGCCGGCGAGGCGCTCCGATTGGCGTTCGGCCTGCCGTATCTCGCGCGTCGCGCGGCCCGGAACGATCCCACGGTGCAGCGGGCGGCCGAGGTGCTGCGGCGCGCGCGCACCGCGAAGGACGCGCTGACCGCGAACTGAGCGGTCAGGGGCGGGTCGAACCGCCCATCATCGCCGCCTGGTCGATCACGCGCACGCCGGCGGGCGGCACGAAGACGAACGCATCACGAGGCAGCGACGCGCCGGTGCGGATGTTCCGGAACTCGAGCGTGCGCGTCGCGCCCGTCGCCTCGGCGAACTCGGCGCGGCGCACGAGGGCGTTCTGCACGTCGAGCCAGAGCACGGCTCGCATGAACGCCATCCCCTGCGCCTTGGGCACGAGCACCACCGCGCGGACCGCGCGGCCGTCGATCACGGTGTCGGCGCCGGCCGTCACGGTGTAGCGTCGCGCGGGGTCCTTGAGCACCGACGAGGCGAGGTCCATCCCGGCGCCCGCGCCGCGCGGCAGCTTGTAGACCTGGCCGCGCGCCGTGCTCGGCGAGTAGAGCCAGAGCACCTCGCCGTCGGAGACGATCCGGTCCTCCGGCGGCTTGCTGAACTTGAAGGCGAAGTGCGTCGCCCCGCGCTGGAAGAACTCGCCGACCGATTCGAACGCGGTGCGGGTGCGCGGATTGGAGATGCGCTGGGTGAACTCGGCGCGCAGCGTGCGGGCGCCCTGATAGGCCGCCGCCGACCGCTCGAGCAGCCGGAGTGCCGCGGTGTCGGCGCGGGTGGGGGCGGCGGCCGGCGTCGGCGCCTGGGGCTGCGCCTGCTGTGCATCGACGCCGGTGCCCGCCAGGACGACGGCGGCGAGCGCCACGAGCGCCACGAGCGCCCGCGCGCGCGCGATCACGCGAGGGGACCGGCGATGGAACGTCCGACCGCTTCGGCGACGCGGCGCAGCTGCGCCATCGTCGACGTGAACAGTTCCGGCGTCTGCGACTGCGCCCCGTCCGACATCGCCTTCTCGGGCTGCGGATGCACCTCGATGATGAGGCCGTCCGCCCCCGCCGCGACGGCCGCGCGGGCCATCGGGAGGACCTTGTCGCGCCGGCCGGTCCCATGGCTCGGGTCGGCGACGATCGGGAGGTGCGAGAGCTGCTGCACCACCGGGATCGCCGTGAGGTCGAAGAGGTTGCGCGAGGTGGTGTCGAAGCTGCGGAGCCCGCGCTCGCAGAGGATCACCTGGCCGTTCCCCTCGGCGAGCAGGTACTCGGCCGAGAGGAGGAGGTCGGCGATGGTCGCCGCCATGCCGCGCTTGAGCAGCACCGGCTTGCCGATCCGGCCGACGGTCTTGAGCAGCGAGTAGTTCTGCATGTTGCGCGCGCCGATCTGGATGCAGTCGGCGTACTCGGCGACGAGGTGCGCCCCCTCGTCGTCCATCGCCTCGGTCACGATGGCGAGGCCGGTCTCGCGCTTGGCGAGCGCGAGGAGCTCGAGTCCCTGCTTCCCGAGCCCCTGGAACGAGTAGGGGGACGAACGCGGCTTGAAGGCACCGCCGCGCAGCGCCACCGCGCCGGCCGCCTTCACGGCCTTGGCCGACGCGACGATCTGCGCCTCGTTCTCCACCGAGCAGGGGCCGGCGATGACCGGCACCGCGGTGCCGCCGAAGACGACGCCGGGCGCGATGGTGACGAGCGAGTTCTCCTGCTTCCACTCGCGCGAGACCTGCTTGTACGGATTGGAGACGTAGATCACCTCGGCCACGCCGGGGAGATCCTCGAGGGCCGACCCGTCGACGCGCCCGTCGTTGCCGACGAGGCCGATCGCCGTGCGCTGCGCGCCCGGCATCGGCTGGGCGGTGTAGCCCTTCTCCTTGATCCAGGTGCAGACGCGGTCGATGTCGGCCGCGGTCGCGGACTGCTTCATCACCACCAGCATCGTCGTCTCCTCAGGCGGCGGTGGGCGTGTCGTCGACGGCGGGGCCGTTCATCCGCACGCTCACGAGCGACGAGACGCCGGGCTCCTGCATCGTCACGCCGTACACCGCGTCCGCGGCTTCGGTGGTCGTGCGCGGGTTGTGCGTGATCACGATGAACTGCGTGCTCTGCTTGAACTTGTTCAGCATCTTCACGAAGCGGCCGACGTTCTGGTCGTCGAGCGGCGCGTCCACTTCGTCCAGCAGGCAGAACGGGCTGGGCTTGGTGAGGAAGATGCCGAAGAGCAGCGAGAGCGCGACGAGCGCGCGCTCGCCGGACGAGAGCAGGTGGATGCGCTGCGTCTTCTTGCCGCGCGGGCTCGCGTGGATCTCGATGTCGCAGTCGAGCGGCCGTTCCGGGTCCTCGAGGCGCAGGTCGCACTCGCCGCCGCCGAAGAGCGACATGAAGATCTCCCGGAAGTGCGCGCGGACGGTCGCGAAGGTCGTGAGGAATAGCTCGCGCGCCGTGACGTCGATCTCCTTGATCGCGGCGTGGAGCTTCACCTGCGCCTCGGCCAGGTCGGCGCGCTGCGTGGTGAGGAACTCGAGGCGCTTGGTCTCCTCCTCGTGCTCCTCGATGGCGAGCGGATTCACCGGCCCGAGCTGCTCGATCTGCTTGCGCAGCTCCTCGGCCTCGGTGCGCAACGCCTCGTCCTCGGCCTCGACGACGGTGTAGCCGATCATCAGCTCCTCGAGCGGACGGCGCCACTCGGCCTCGAGCCGCTCCTTGATCGCGGCGCGCTTGCCCGACAGCTCGGCGAAGCGCAGCTCGGCGAGGTGGAGCGACTGCGCCCCCTCGTCGGCGGCGCGGCGCGCGGCGTCCAGCGCATGATCCGAATCGGTGAGCGCCGCGTCGGCGGCGCGCACGCCTTCCTCGGCGAGCGCGAGCGCCTGGTCGGCATCGGCCTGCGTCGCGCGACGCGATGCGATCTCCTGCTGCCAGACCGTCATCTGTTCCTCGAGCTGCCCGTCCTCCATCGCCAGCGTCTCGAGCTCGCGCTCGAGCGCCGCGAGGCGGGTGACGGCGCTCTCGCGCTCGCGGTCGAGCCGTTCCCGGCGCTCCGTCGCGACCTGCCGGCGCGCCTCGGCCTGCGCGTGCGCCACCTGGTGCGCGGCGCGGGCCTCGCGGGCCTCGTCCTGCATCCGGTCCGCGGCGACGAGCAGCGCACGCTTGCCGTTCGCCGCATCCTCGGCGTCGGCGAGCTGGCGCGTCGTCTCCTCCTGGGCGGCGATGCTCGCGGTGACGCGCTCGCCGAGCTCGGTGTGGCGTCCGGCGAGCTTCTCGCGCAGCGCCACCGCATCGGCGAGCTCGCGAGCCTGGCGCTCGCGCACGCGGTCGCGCTCGTTGCGCACCTGCGCGGCCTGCGCCGCGCCCTGCTGGGCCGCCGCCGCGGCGTCGGCCGCGTGCGACGCGTCGGTCTCGGCGCGGACGACGGTGTCGTGCACCTGCTGTGCCGTGGCCTGCACCGCCGCGCGGCGCACCTCGATGGTGCTCAGCGACACGCGCAGCTCCTCGAGCTCGGCGCGACGCCGCAGCGGGCCGGCCCCGGACTCGCGCGCGGGGAGCCACATGGCACCGCGCGCGTCGATGAAGCCGTTGCCGTCGTTCGTCGCGCGCACCTTGCCCAGCAGCGCGCGCACCCAGTTCCCCGCCTGACCCTCGGCGCGCACGCGCGCCCCGAGCTCCTCCGGATCGCCCGAGAGGCCGTTGGCGCTCACCGCGTCGAGCGGCAGGAGCAGCAGGGCCCCGGGGTTCACCTCGGCGTGCCAGGCACGCACGGCGTCCGCCGCCGCGCGATCACGCACCACCACGGCGTGCACGGTGGCGCCGAGGAAGCGCTCCACCTGTCCCGCGATGGAGGCGTCGGCGCCGATGAAGTCCGAGAGGGGGCCGAGGACGGCGTCGCCGCCGAAGCGCTCCTTCTCGCGCAGCAGGCGGGCGGCGGCGGGGGCGAGCCCCACGCGCTCGCGCTCGAGCCCCTCGAGGGCGGCGAGCTTGGCCTGGACCGCCGTGTGCTCCTCCTCCACGCGCCGTACGTCGGCGCGTGCGACGGCCTCGGCATCGCGCGCCGCGCGCGCCGCGGCACGGGCCGCATCGAGCGCGTTCTCCGCCGCCGCCGCCTGTTCGCGCGCCATCGCCAACTGCTCGTCGGCGGTCGCGAGCTCGCGTTCGGCGAGCGCGAGCACCCCGGCGAGGGCCTCGTGCTCGCGCAGGAGGTACTCCGTCCGCTGCGCGACCTCGGCGAGTTCGCGCTCCGCGTTCTCGCGCTCGAGCTCGAGCCTCCGCACGCGGTCGCGGTGCTCGCGCACCGTGCGATCGGCATCGTCGGCGGCGGTGCGCGCGGCGCCGACGGCGGCGCGCGCCTGCTCCTCGGACTCGACCTTGTCGCGCAACGCGACCGCGGCGGCCTCGAGGGCGAGCGCGCACTGCTGCTCGTCCTGCTGCGCCGCCTCGAACTCGCCGCGCACCCGATCGCCGAACGCCGCGCCCTCGGCGCGTTCCTGCGCGGCACGGTCCCGGCGCGACATCGCGTTGCGATGCCGCTCCTCCGCGACCGCGAGCTGCTGCTGGAGCTCGAGCACCGCCTGGCGTGCGCTGCCGGCGACGATCGCGCGCTCCTGGCGCGCCGATTCCGCGCCCGCGCGCGCCGCATGGGCCGCGTCGCGCGCCGACTCGGCGTCGCGCACGGCCTGCTGCGCGGCCGGGAGCGCCTCACGCGACGTGCCGAGCTTCTCCTCCAGGCCCGTCAGCTCCTCGTGCCACGCCGCCATCTCCTTCGCGGCGAGCGTCAGCTCCACCGCGAAGCGGCGCGTGGTGATCTCCGCGTGCCGTTCCGCGCGCCGACGCTGCCGGAGCAGCGACCGCACCTGCGTCTGCACCTCGCTCGTGAGGTCGTCGATGCGGAGCAGGTCGGCGCTCGTCGCCTCGAGCTGCCGCTCGGTGGAGCGGCGGCGGTCGCGATAGAGCCCCACGCCCGCGGCCTCCTCGAAGAGCTCGCGCCGGTCGTCGGGGCGGTCCGAGAGGAGCGCGTCGATCATCTTGCTCTCGATCACCACGCCCGAGTCGGCACCGAGGCCCGTGCCGCGCACGAGGTCGTGGATGTCGCGGAGCCGGCAGGGGGCGCGATTGAGGAAGTACTCGGACTCCCCCGCGCGCGACAGCCGCCGCGTGATCACGACCTCCTTGAACGGCACCGGGAGCGATCCGTCCTCGTTCTCGAAGTGCAGCGAGACCTCGGCGATGTTCACCGCGCGGCGCGCCGACGACCCCTGGAAGATCACTTCCTCCATCTTCGCGCCGCGGAGCAGGCGCGCGCGCTGCTCGCCGAGCACCCAGCGCACGGCATCCGACACGTTGGACTTGCCGCAGCCGTTGGGCCCGACGATGGCCGTCACGCCCGGCTCGAACGTGAGGTAGGTCTGGTCCGCGAACGACTTGAAGCCGTGCAACTCGAGCTTGGTCAACCGCACTTAGAACATTCTCCCGGTTCGGAAGGCCAGCACGGGCTCGACGCCGATGTCGCGGAGCGACAGTGCGACGAGCACCGACTGGCCAGGGGTCTCGAAGGCGCCCGCGAAGAGGCGGGCGCGCCCATCAGCCTGCAGCAACGCATACGCGGGGATGCCCCGGGACTCCCACTGCGCGCGCGCAGCGTCGGCCTGGTCGGGCGGCACCCCCTCGGCGAGCAGCAGCGCGTACGGCGCGCGCAGCACTCGCCCCACATCGTCTCGTACGAGCCCCCGGTCGCGCAGCGTCGTGAGGAAGGCCTCGGCCTCCGCACGAGCGTGCCACGCACCGGTGAGGGCGCGGTACCACGGCCGTCCATCCGCGCCGAGCAGGACAGGGGCCAGGGTCGGCGCGGGCAGGGTCGCCCCACGCATCGCCAGTCCGGAATTTGCACCCGCGAGGGTATTCGCCGCTACGAGTTCAACGCTGTAGGCCGTGGCCGTCGCCGAGTCGTCGGGGTTGACAATGCTCCCGAGGGTGATGGTGTCCGGCGTGCCCGCCACCCCGAGCGATTCGGGGGGTGCGGCGATCGCGCTCGCGACGGCCGCGGTGTCGGTGATCGCGGCGGGAGCGCCGGACCGACGCATGGCGTCGAACCGACCGGTCGCGAAGGCCCACCCGGCGATCCCCGCCACCGTCGCGAGTCCGAGCACGGCCGCGAGACGACCGCGGCGGCCTGCCGACGAGGGGCGGGGGGCGCGGTCGGGGATGGGGGCCACCGGGAGCAGTTCGGGCTCGGGACGATCGACCGTCGCGAGGAGCGGCCAGCGCCGCAGCTGCACCGGCGGCAGGTCCACCGCCACGACGCCGTCGACGGCCGACATCAGCGACTCGAGCCCCGGCGTGCGCGCATCCGCCACGAGGAGCAGCAGCGCGTCGACCTCCCGGAAGCCCGAGATGAGCCGCGGCCACCGCGGACTCTCCATGAGCAGGCGGTCCTGCGCGAGCGCTCCGCCCGCGGGCAGCACGAAGATCCGGCCATCCTCGGTGAGCGGGCGCGCGATGGAGGTGACGGAGAGACCGTCCCGGAAGCACTGGAGGAGTCCGGGGCGCGGGCCGTCCTCCGGCGCCGGGGGCGGTTCGGCGTCGGCGATGCGGATGACGAGGTCGGTCGGTGGGACGAGCGCACGCAAGTCGCCGACGAGGTCGCCGATCGCGACGCGCCGGTCGCGCGGTTGGGCGCCCGCCATGGCGCGGGCGACCAGCGCCGCCACCTGGGGGTCGCTCCCGATGACGAGGGCCGCGGCGACCTCCGCCAGCGCCGGTGCGGCCCGCGCGCCCTCGGCCGCCCAGTCCTCGGGCGGCACGGGGGCGTGGATCATGGCGCGCCCTCGAACACCCAGTAGGGGAGACGCGAGCCCATCCCGGCTCGCTCGGCCGCGTCACGCGTGTCGTACGGCCCCATCACGACGCGCCAGATGGGGATGCCGTCGCGGTTGCCGGCGATGACCCGGGCGCTGCGCCCGTCGACGCGTATCCGGTCCGCCATCTCGCGGGCTCGATCCTCGGCGAGGAGCGTGGCGAACGACACGGTCCAGATCTCCCGTCCGCCGGACTTCCCGCTCGTCGGCGCGCTCGGCTCCTGCGTCTTCTGCTCCACCGGCGGCGGTTCGGCCGGCATGCTCGTCATCGCGCCATAGCGCGCGGCCATCATCGCGGCGAGGGCACTGTCGGCGGCCGCGGAATCCGCGGCGAACTCCTCGAACTCCACCGGCCGGTCGAGCCCCGCCGCGCGCGGGCGGAATCCGTTCCAGCGCACCTGCAGCCAGAGGTCCGCCGCGCCGCCGCGATAGCGCAGCCGTTCGCGTCCCGTCTCGGCATCGACGTGGACCACGTCGGCGCCCTGCGCGATCAGCACGCGGCCATCGGGCGTCACGAGGGGGAGGTCATCGCGCCAGCTCCCGGCGATGCTCGTGATCACCCGCGACGTGCCGATCGACACCACGTGGATGGAGTCCGACTGTGCGGTCCGGACGAGCAGGTAGTGCCCGTCGGGGTCCATGCGCATCGCGAGCGCCGGCGCCGGCAACGGGATCCGGTCGGTCTCGCGTTCGGCGAACCGGTCGATCACGCGGAGCGCCGCGCGCGAGGAGGCGACGAAGAGCCGGTCGCCGCTCGGCGTCGACTCGAGCGCCGTCACGTCGGTCACCTTCACCTGCAGGGCGCGGGTGAGGTCGCGGCTGCGGAGCGCGATGAGCCCGCTGTCGGTGACGAACCAGATCCGGTCACCGATCGGCGTGCGGAGGATCGCGTCGGTCGCGGGAAGGGTCGTCGAATCGGTGAGGCGCGACTCCGGCGGGATGAGGCGCTGGACCACCGTGCGCCCGCCCACGCTCCCGGCGATGATGAGCGCGCCGTCCGGCGTGGGGACCAGGTCCTCCGCCGCGAGCCCCGGCTTCCAGCTCCAGGTGGTGACGGCGTTGACGCGCACGATCTGACCGCGGTCGTCTACGCCGAAGAGGGCTCCGCCCTCGGAGCGGACCGGTCCGCGGAGCGCGCCGAGGGCGGGGCCACCGAGCTTCTCGATCGCTCCGAGCCTTAGGTCCACGCTGAAGGCGATCCCCAGCGTGTCGCGCCCGACGACCACGCTCTGGAAGTCGTCGAACCCGACGAGCGCGCCCACCGAGGTGGCGCGGCCGTTCGAGGTCCAGAGCACACTGTCGCGGCCGGCGCGATAGGCCCGCATGGGACCGCCGTCGCGGGGCACGCGCAGCAGGATCGCGTCCGGGCCGACGCCGGTGGGGACCGACGTCGTCGTCAGGCGCTTCTCGCCGCAGGCCGCGACGGCGAGAAGGAGCAGCAGGAGTCGGGTGGCGCGCACCCGCGGAACTTAGCGGCTCACGTCGCTCAGAACGACTGCCCGAGCGTCCAGAACCAGTAGCCGCGCTTGAGCGAACCGTCGAGCGGCACCGCGTAGTCCCACCGGATGAGCGCGATGTTGAAGAGGTTCAGCCGGATGCCGAAGCCGTAGCTGCGGAGCGGATACCGCTGCACCGCGAGGTCGTAGTTGGCCGGACGGCTCCCGTACACGGTCTGTTCCTTGCTCCAGGCCATGCCCCAATCGTAGAAGACGAGGCCATCGACCGGGGGCAGCGAGACCGGCAGGAGACCCAGGTCGAAGCGGCGCACGAGCGGGAAGCGCAGCTCGACGTTCGCGAACGCCACTCGGCTCCCGAGGAGCTGGCTCGCGCCGCACGCGCTCGGATCCGTCGACGCCGTCTGGCAGTCGCCGGCGTAATACTCGCGATCGTAGCCGCGGATGAAGTCGGGGCGGCCGATGTACTTGGGGAACTCGAGTTCGTCCGGTCCGGCCGAGACGTTCGCCGTGAGGCGCGACGCGAGCGTGAGGAAGTTGAACAGGATCGCGTCATAGCGACGGTAGTCCATGGAGTAGGTCGTCCACGCGACGCCTCCCATGTTGCGCTCGATGCCGAAGCGGTACCGCTGGCCGTAGATGCCGCCGGTCGCGCCGAAGAGGGCGTTGTCCTTCACGTAGGCGACGAACGGCGCCGTGTAGTTCAGCGACCCGATGCCGACGATCGAGTCGAGATAGAAGCCCGTCGCGAACCCCTGCGCGTAGTCCACGCCCTGGCTGATGTACATCAGGGCGCGGTCGATGTTGTTGAACGAGGCGCCGTACTCGAAGCGCGCGAAGCGGTTGAGGGGATAGATCCCGTTGACGAACCCGCTGCGGGCGATGTAGCGGGCGAGGATCTGCGTCTGCAGCACCTGGCTGCCCCCGCCCGTCTCGAAGCCGCCCGCGTAGAAGAAGTACGGCTGCTGGGCGAGCCCGGCCTGGTACTGGAAGCGGCCGCCGAGGTTGGTGTACTCGGCGTACACCTGCGCCTCGGAGATGCGGCCGTTGATGCCGCCCATGAGCGCGAGGCGCTCGTTGCCGACCATGTCGGCGAGGACGATCGCCGTGCCGCCGTAGACGCCGCGGCCGAAGTTGTCCTGCGCGTAGCCCACCGACGGCCGCATCACGTACTCGGGGCGGAGCGCGCCCTTGTACTTGTCGCGGCGGAACGACGCGGGGTCGGGGAGCGCGAGGGTCGCGCTGTCGAGCAGCGCGCCCATCGACACGCCCTGCGCTTCACCCGACGGGAGCACCGCGGTGTAGCGGAGCCCGTCGCCCGCCCGATAGACGGATCGCCGGCGCGGGTTGGCGGCCGCGGAGGCGAGCGCCTTCGCGGCCGCGATGCTGTCCGACATCTGCCGGGCGAGCGCGCCGATGGCCTGCCCGGCGCGCGCGGCCTGGTCCGCCGGCGCGGCAACGTCGGCCGCGGCGACCACGGGGGTCTGCGCGGCGCGGAACGGTTCCTTCTTCAACTGGCGCGGATTCACCACGCTCCAGATGGTGAAGTTGCCGTCGTCATGGTAGGTGAAGGCGAGCTTGTCCGCCTCGCGTGCCCAGCTCATCGCCGGGCTGTCCTCGGTCACCGAGAGCACGCCGCCGACGAACTTCGTGAGCTGGAAGTGGTCCTGGGCGGCGAAGTCGTAGAGGAAGACCTGCGAGATCCCGGTGCGATCCGAGATGAACGCCACCGACTGCCCGTCGGGCGACCACATCGGGTTGAGGTTCTTCCCCTCCTGTCCCGGGATGGTCGTCGCCTCGCCCTTCTCGAGGTCGTAGACGTTGATCCGCCACGGCCCGATGCGGAGCGTCGCCAGGTCGGTCTGCGGCCCGCGGTCGCTCACGAACGCGATCTGCCGTCCGTCCGGCGACCACTGCGGCATGAGGTCGCTGTACGAGTCGTTCGTCAGCTTCGTGAGGTTCCGTCCGTCCGCGTCGATGATGTAGAGGTCGGAGATGCCGCCCTGCGCACCGCTGAACACGATCTTGCGGCCGTCCGGCGACCAGCTCGGTCCGATCATCGCCTGGAGCGGCGTGTCGAGGCGCCGCGTCACGCGCTTGCGACGGAGGTCGTAGATGTAGAGCACATCCTTCCCGCGCCGCTGCGCGGTGAAGGCGAGATAGCGGCCGTCGGGCGAGAAGGCGCTCTGCGAATACGCGTAGCGCAGCTCCTCGAAGTCGGCGTCGAGCGTGCTCTTCGTGAGGCGCGCGAGCCGCTTGCCGGTCGTCGCGTCGGCCAGGTACAGGTCGGGGAACACCTCGGCGCGGAAGAGCGAGCCGGTGGAGATGTACGCGATCTGCTTGCCGTCCGGCGAGATCGCCGGCGCGATGTAGAGCGGGATCACGCCGCCGGTGCGGCGCGAGTTGAGCATCGGGCTCGCGACGCGGCGCGGACGCTCGAGCGTCGCCACCTGCGGGAGGAAGCGCGTCTGCACGTCCTCCTTCCACTCCTCGCTCAGGTCCTCGAGGTCGAGCCCGGTGTAGCGGCGGAAGGCGCGCTCCACGCCGAGGCTCGGGGTCGCCTGCATCACCTCACCGATGATCTCGTCCCCCCAGCGCCGGCCGACGTACTGCCACACCGATTCGCCGAACCGGTACGGGAAGAAGAGGTCGGGGCGGTCGGTCATCTGCTCGATCGTCGGGATGTCGCCGTTGAGGGCGGCATCGCGCATGATCGCGTCGGTGTAGCGGTGCTCGGGGCCGACCGAGAGGTACTCGGCCATGCCTTCCATGAACCAGAGCGGCGGCGCGGCGGCGGCGAACTGCTGCATCCCTCCGCCCGCCCGGCCGCGCGCGAACACGTCGTACTGGAAGACGTGCACCATCTCGTGCGCGAGCACGTGCTCCGCCTCGCCCAGGTCGCCGGCGAAGAAGAACATGTTGCGCTGCCGGAGCGCGTCGGTGACGCCGCCGGTCCCCTCGCCGAGGTCACCGGTGACGTTGTTCTGCGCGAACTCGGTGCGCGACCCGTAGATGAGGATCGGCTTGCGCTCCTTGAACTCGTGCCCGAGCACGCGGCGGAGCCGCGCGTAGGTGCGCTCGGCCATCTGCCCGGTGTACTTCGCGACCTCCTCGAGCTCCGGGTAGTAATGGACGTCGAAGTGCTCGGTCTTGAGGATCTGCCAGTCGAACTCGCGGAACTGGACATGGTTCTGTCCGAAGTACGACGAGCTCTGGGCGGCGACGGTCGCCGGCACCGTGGCGAGCGCGAGGAGGACCAGCAGGCGGCCGGAACGGAGCATGTGAGGGATCCTAGGCGGTGACCGGCACGGCCGGGGCGTCGCCCCAGAGCCGTTCCAGCTGGTAGAACGAGCGCAGCGCGGGATGGAACACGTGCACGACGAAGTCGACGTAATCGAGGAGCACCCAGCGCCCCTGTTCGAGCCCTTCCACGGAATGGACCGTCGCCCCCTCCCGCTTGAGCGCGTCCATCACGTGGTGCGCGGTCGAGCGCACGTGCGTGTCGGAGGTGCCGCTCGCCACGAGGAAATAATCGGCCATGTCGGTCACCTCGCGGAGATCGAGCAGGACGACATCGTTGGCCTTGCTGTCGAGCAGGACCTGGGCGGCCTGGCGGGCGGAGCGCAACACGTCGGGAGCAGCGGTGAGCATCGCGTGGGGAGGGAGGACCGTTTCAGAAGCGAACCCGCAGGATGGCGAAAGGTTCCGGGGCGGGGCGGCGCGCGCAAGCGTCAGGGGCGGCCCCCGTCGCCGGGAGCCGCCCCTTCGCTCGAAGGCATCGCGTGATGCCTTCTCCCTTTCCCCTTCTCCCTTCAGCCTCCGCTCAGCCCTTGATGACCCACACCTTGATCTCGGGCTTCACGTCCGCGTGCAGGCGGATCGGGACCTTGTAGACGCCGAGCGCCTTGATCGGCTCGTGGAGGTCGATCATGCGCTTCTCGACCTCGGTGAAGCCCTGGGCCTCGAGCTGGTGGGCGATGTCCGCCGCCGTCACCGAGCCGAACAGCTTGCCTTCCTCGCCGACCTTGGCCGAGAAGGTCAGCGAGACCTCCTCGAGGCGCTTGGCGATCGAGGCGGCCGCGTCACGGCGCGCGTTCTCCGCGGCCTCGAGACGCTCCTTCTCCTGCGCGATGCGCTTCTTGTTCCCCGCGGTCGCCTCATAAGCGATGCCGCGCGGGAGCAGGAAGTTGCGGGCGTAGCCTGACGAGACGTCCACGATGTCGCCGGGATGCCCGAGGTTGTCCACGGCCTGCCGAAGGATCACTTCCATTGTTCACTCCGAACGTTGGGATCGGAGCCGCGACGCGCGGCGCCAATCGAACCAGGTGTCGCCGAGTCCCACAACGGCGCACACCAACAAGACTTGCGGCCAGCGCAGGGTGATGACGAACAGCACCACCTTCATCGCCCGGCCAGGCGAAAGGAACCATATGACCACACCCATCCCACGCAACGCGTGGAGGACTCCGAAGAACAGCAGGAGGTTCGCACCCGCCGCGCGCCAGATCCCGGAGGATGGCAGCGCGAGCAGCGCCAACCCGGCCACCACACCCCAGACGAGCGCCTCGTGGAAGCGCAGGTCCTTGAGGTCCGCGAGGGGCGGCCCCAAACGGACCCGTCCGACGCGGTGGTAGACCGCCCAACCCAACGCCAGCACGGCGAGCGACTGCAGGGCCAGCAGGGCCGGGAAGTACTTGAGCGCGATGCCGGGAAGGAGCGCCAACTGCGCCTCCGCGTTCTCCCCGTACTTCGCCCATCCCTCCGACTTCTGCACCAGCTCGGCCCACTCCGGCGTGCCCGTGAGCGTCTGCCACTCGCGGGTCGCCACCGTCGCGCGCCGACCGATCTCGCCCGTCACCAACTCCGCCGCACCGGTGAACCCGCCCGGCACCAGCAGCAGGGCCAGCATCCCGACCGCCGCCGCCGACACCAACGACAGCAGCGCCTTGGGCAGGAACGTCTCGCCCACTCCCAATCCCGCTCCCGCGCTGGCCGCCACGCCGAAGGCGAGGGCCAGCAGCACCGCCCAGCCGCGGAGGAGATCCGTATGCAGCCCCGGTGGTGCAGGGGTCCGCCACAGCGCCCAGACCGCGAAGGCCGTCCAGAGGACCGCGAGCGGGAGTCGAGCCCCGACCCGCCATCCCGCCACCGCGCACGCGGCCGTGACCGGCGCGAGCAACAGCAGGACATCCCCCACCGGGACCACGACCGCCGGTGCGGCGAGCGTGGAGACCATCACCAGCACGAACAGTGCGGCCAGCGGACCCAACCACCCCCGCTCACGCGCGGGTGTCGTGCCCTCGTCCGCGGTCACCGCTCCTTACTGTGCCGACTGCGTGCGCACGTACGGCAGCAGCGCGAGATACCGCGCCTTCTTGATCGCCTTCGCCAGCTGGCGCTGGTGACGCGCATCGACGCCGCTGAGACGGCTCGGGAGGATCTTGCCCGTGTCCGTGATGAAGCGGCTCAGGAAGCGCTCGTCCTTGTAATCGATGAAACGGATGCCGGCCTCGGTCACCGGGCAGGTCTTCTTCTGGCGGCGCATGGGCTACTCCTCGTCGTCGTCGTCGTCACCGTCACGCGCGCGGCGGGCGGCGAGCTGTTCTTCGGTCATCGGCGGCGCGCCGAGCTCATGCTCGTGCACCGAGATGAGATAGCGGATCACGGTGTCGTCGAGCTTGAGCGCGCGCTCGAACTCGGGCAGCACCTTGCCCTCGGCGGTGAAACGGGCCACGACGTAGTAGCCGGTCTCCTTCGAGCCGATCTTGTACGCGAGCTGGCGGCGGCCCCAATGGTCCAGCGTGATGGGGTCCTTGGCGCCGAGGAGAGCATGATGCTTCTCAAGCTTCTCGGCGATGGCGGTGTCTTCGAGCGCAGAGTCGAAGATGTACACCGCCTCGTATTCACGAGACAATGCGGCAATCCTCCCTTTGGTCAGTTCGCCACCTGCGGGTTGCCGACGCAGGCGGAGAGGGCGGTGTCTCGGTCAGGCCTCGGTGCCGGGCCGGAAGACCGCCATATGTGGAAAGCCCCGTAACCTACCGTAGGCTCAGGGGTTAGTCAACCGCGCCATGCCCGCTTCCGCCGCCAGCACGCCGAAGCTCGCCGACGGGCCGGTGGCCAGGACCGCCTCCCACGCCACCCGCGCCTCGGCGACCCGGCCGTTCGCCGCGAACCACTGCCCCATCCCGTTCCCCACCGTCTGCCGCTCCAGCACCGACGGCCCCGCCGGCAGGACCTGCGCGTCCGTCAGGTCCCCCCGCATCCAGAGCAGCGCCCGATGGTAGGAGCCGTTCTCGATCACGTCCCACTCCGGACGCACCGCTCCGAGGATCGCCTTCGCCTCGGCCCCGCGCTTCAGGTGCGCGAGCGTGAGCACCCACCAGTACGTCGCCGCCACCCGCTGGTCCACGTTCGTCGCCCGCGTCGCATCCTCCTCCCAGATGGGAAGGGCGCGGCGGTACTGGCCGGTGAGGAAGTAGGCGAGCGCGAGATGATACCGGATGTTCGAGTGCAGCGTGCTCGTCGGGATCCCGCGGGCGTTGGGCTGGCCGTCCGGCTCGACCTCGTCCTCCGCGCCATCCACCACGGCGCGCGCGCGCTCGAGATCCGCGATCGCCCACTCGAAGCGGCGCAGCGAGATGAACCGGTGGCCGCGGTGCCGCAGCAGATGCGGTTCGTCAGGATGGAGGCGCAGCCCGTTGGTGTAGATGTCCACCGCCTCCTGGAAGGCGCCGGTGTATCCCACCCGGCGGCCGTACCAGATGATCGAGTCCACGTTCTCGGGGTGCCGCTCCCATGCCGCGCGCGCGGCGTCGAGTGCGGCGTTCGGCGGCGGCGCCTGCGCAGCGAGCGGTGCGGTCAGCGGCGCGGCCAGCGCCGAGGTGAGCGCGGCACCGACGAGCGCGATCGAGAGGAGTGCGAGCTTCGGGGACCGGCGCATCGAGGCTCCGTTTGCGAGAGGGGGCGGCCGGAATGTAGACTCCTCGCGATGACGCGCGCCAACCGCTTGAGCGATCGCCGCCGCCGGGCCGCACCGTGACCGCTACGCCGCTCACGCGCGACACCCGCATCCGCGCCACCGACGAACAGGTGTCCGCGGCGCTCGAGGGAGAGACGGTCATCCTCTCCATGCGCGATGGCCTCTACTTCGGACTCGATCGCGTCGGGTCGCGCATCTGGACCGCGATCCAGGCGCCCACCACGCTCGGGAGCGTCTCCCGCGCGATCACCGAGGAGTTCGAGGTCGACGAGCCGACCGCCTTCGCCGACCTGGTGCGCCTGGTGACCGACCTCACACATCACGGGCTCGTCGTCATCGACCCCTGATCCACGCGGCGGATCGCGCCCCGGTGCGCCATCCCGTCCGTCGTTGACCTGTGAACCGCTCGGCCGTCAATTTGGTATCATGCAGGAGTCCCTGCGCGCGCGCGCATCCGCGCGGTCGCACGTCGGGACCTCAAGGAGCCGCGTGGCCGAACGTCCGCAGGACGACACTCCCGTCGCACCGAAGGTCCGTGCCCCGTACGCGCCCCCGCGGCTCGAACGGTTCGGGACGCTCGCGCTCCTCACGTCCACCGTCTCCATGACCGGCATGATGGACGGCTGGATGGGTCGCCGGACGGGCTGAGTGTACGAGCTCCCGGACTACCTGGCGATGGTCGACGACCCGCGCCGGACGTCCGCCTACCTCGCCGCCCTTCGCGCCACCGTCCGCCCCACTGATCTCGTCCTCGAGATCGGCACCGGGTTCGGGTTCTTCGCCGTCGCCGCCGCGCGATGCGGTGCGGAGCACGTCTGGGCCGTCGAACCCAACGACGCGATCGACCTCGGACCACGCCTCGCCGCACACCATGGCGTCGCGGACCGGATCACGTTCCTGCAGGCGCCGCTCGAGCGCGTCACGCTGCCGCAGCCCGCGACCGTCCTGCTCGAGGACCTGCGCGGCGTGCTGCCCCTGAGTGGCGGTCGCCTCGCGATCCTGCGCGATGCGCACACGCGACTCCTCGCGCCCGATGCGCGGTGCATCGCCGAGCGCGATCACCTGATGGTCGCGCCCTGCGCCGAGCGGGCCGATGCCATCGCGCCGTCGCCGCACCCGATCGACGGGATCGCGGTGGACGAGATCCGCGCGCGCGCCGCGAGCGCCACCTCCCGCGTGCGCGCGCGTGATCTGCGCCCCCTCGCGCCGGCGCGCCGATGGACGACCCTCGAGCTCGCGCGCCCCGACGAACGCGCCGTGCACGGCGCCGCGCGATGCGAGGTCGAGACGCCCGGCACCTGCGCCGGGCTCGGCGTCTGGTTCGAGGCGGAACTCGCCGGGGGCGCCCGGTTCACGAGTGGCCCGTCCACCGGCACCACGGTCTACGATTGCGCCTGGTTCCCGCTGCCGCGTCCGCTCGACGTCGTGGCCGGCGATCGGCTCGAGATCCGGCTGCGCGCCGTCTCCGACGGGCAGGAGTTCGTCTGGCGCTGGGAGGTCGTCCGTGAGCCCGCGTCCGGCGGGCCCGCCGAAGTGGTGCAGGGGACCGACCTGGCCGCGCGCATGATCGGGGCGAGTCGCCGAGCGCGTCGCGCCGCCGGCCACGTGCCGGCGCGCGATGCGGCGGTGGAGGAGCTCGCGGCCCTCACCTCGCTCGTCGACGGCGCGCGCCCGCTCGCGGAGATCGCCGAGGCGTTGCGACGGCACTTCCCCTCACGCTGGCCGACCGAGGCCGAAGCGCTCGCCTGGGCCTCGCGCGAACTCGCGCGGCTCGTCGAGGGCGGCGCGTGAGCGGGTTCCTGCTCTGCTGGCATCGCGCCGGCGGGGCGCTCGACCCCGCGGTGCTCGCGCGCGTCCGCGCGCGACTCCGCGCCCGCGGCCCCGAGGGGGAGCGCACCGTCGAGGCGCCGCGCGCCGTCGCGGTGCATGCGGCGTTCACCGACGCCGTCGGCGCCGCGGACGGATTGCCGATCCTCGCCGACGAGTGGCTCGTCGCCGGCGACCTGCGACTCGACGATCGCATCCAGCTCCGCGCGCGACTGCGCGATGCCGGCGTGGAGCCGCCGGCCGAGCGCGGCGATGCGTGGCTCCTCCACGCGGCGTTGCGCGCGTGGGGCGCCGATGCGGCGTCCCGCCTCATCGGCGACTTCGCCTTCGCGGCGCTCGATCTCCGTCGCGGCGCGCTCGTCGCCGCGCGCGGGACGTTCGGCGTGAAGCCGCTCTTCGTCGCCGAGACGGCGGCCTTCGTGGCGGTGAGCAACGAGATCGACGCGCTGCTCGCGCTGCCGGGCGTGGACGGATCCCCCGACGAACGGGCCCTCGTCGACTTCCTGCGCGCCGGTTCGATCGTCGCGCCGGATCGCACCGCGCGGCGCGGTGTCACGCGCATGCCGCCCTCGCATCAGCGTCGCTGGGAGACGGATCGCGCGCACGCCGTCGAGCGCCACTGGCGTTTCCCCGTGCCGACGGCGCGCGTCGGGCTGCGCGACGAGGAGGTACTCGAGGGATTCCGCGAGGTGCTCGGCGCGGCGGTGCGCGACCGGCTCCGCACGCCCGCGGTCACGATCCAGTTGAGTGGCGGCCTCGACTCGCCGGCGATCGCCGCGATGGCGCGTGCGGTCGCGCCGGAGGTGGCGCTCGCCGCCCACACGGTCTCGCACGAACGCCTCGTCGCGTCGGACGAGCGCGAATTCGCCGAACGCGTCGCGCGACATCTCCAACTGCCGCAGGAGGTCTCGTACATCGAGGGGCACGGGATCCTCGCGCACCTCGACGAGCCGGGGCTGCGCACGGCGGAACCGGTGGCGGATCCCGAACTCGCCGAGTGGCGCACGCGTGCCCGACGGCTCGCGGCCCAGGCGCCGGTGACGATCGACGGCGAGGACGGCGACTCGCTCCTCGCGCCGCCCGACCTCATCACGCTCCTGCGCACACGTCCGCTCGGCGAGACCGCGGCCGCGTATCGACGCCATCGCGCCGAGTCGGGCCGCAGGCCATGGCTCGGCCTGCGCGAATGGTCACCGTTCCGTGCGCGTCGCCTCGCGCGAGGGTGGGCCGCGCCGGCGTGGCTTCGTACGGATGTGCGCGTGCAGCACGGCGAGGCCGTGCCGGATGAGCCGCCGCCTCATCCGCTGCGGCCGCGCGCGTCCTGGTCGCACCAGCAGCCGGTCTGGGAGACGCTCTTCGCGATCGACGACCCGTCGGTCACCGGCGTGCCGCTCACCGTGGTCCTGCCGCTGCTCGACGCGCGGCTCTTCGCGTTCGTCTTCTCCGTCGCGCCCATCCCCTGGTGCCAGGAGAAGGCCCTGCTGCGCCGCGCGATGGAGGGGCGGTTGCCGGCCGACGTCCTCGCGCGGCCGAAGACGCCGGTGCATGGGGCGCACGAGGCGAGCATCGCCGTCTGGCGCGCCGCGGGGGGCGCCGAACGCGCGCTGCCGCATCCGATGGACGACCTCGTCGAGATCGATGCCTGGCGACGCACGCTCCGCGAATCGTCCGCTCCCGACGCCGTGATGGCCGCCTGGCGCGTCTTCGAGGTCGCCCGATGGCTCGCGCAACCGGAGCCGGCGGATGGCTGACCATCTCGTCTTCGGACTCCGCCTGCGCACGGCGACACCGCTCCCCGGGATCCCCGAGGTGGCTTCCACCGGCGACGCCGACGTCGAGATCGCACTCGGAGAGCGGCCCGCGTGGGCCGATGCCCCTCGCACGCATCAGTACTCGTCCGAGGCGGAACTCGGCGACGTGCCGGCCGTGGTGGTGTGGTCGCTCCCGTCGGCCGCGGCGCTCGCACTCGACTATGCCGAGGGCATCCGCTTCCACGTCACGACCGATGGCAGGCAGGTCTGGTCGGACTGGGATGCGCCGCTCACCGTCGCCGATGCGATGACCTTCCTCATCGGGCCGGTCCTCGGCTACGCGCTCCGTCGGCGCGGGCTCCTCGCGCTGCATGCGAGTTGCGCCCGCTTCGGCGACGTGGCCGTGGCGTTCGTCGGACCGGGCGGGGCGGGGAAGTCCACGCTGGTGACGGCCTGCGCGCAGGCGGGACACGCGATCATCACCGACGACATCCTCGTCGTGCGCGAGGTGGACGGGCGCTGGTGGACGACGCCCGCGCCCGATCAGGTCCGGCTCTGGGAGGACAGCGAGCGGATGCTCTTCGGGGGCACCGCGCTGCCGGCCCTCACGCCCAACTGGCCCAAGCGCGGGCTGGGCGCAGCAGCGGCTGGCCTGCCGGTGGAGACCGGCGCGGTCCCGCTCGGACTCGTCCTGCTCTTGGAGGCGCGGGAAGCGGACGATGCCCCGCGCGTCGAGCCGGTGGCGGGCGGAGAGGCCCTGCTCTCGATGGTCGTCCATTCGTACGCGAACTATCTGCTCGACGCGGACGAGCGGGCAGCGGAACTGCGAGCGGTGGGGCGCCTGGCGGCGCGGGTCCCCGTCCGTCGGCTCGTCCCGCACGCCGACGCCGGGCGTCTGCCGGAGACCGTCGGGCGCATCGCGCACATCGTGACGAGCCTGGTGGGGACATTTTGACGCGGGCGTTATGTTGGAAGGGGCCCGAGCGTCGATACTCCAAGGATGACGCCCGTCCTCGCCTCGTCCCACCCCGGGAGCCGGATCTCCGCCGATGAACCAGACGCCTGCCGACGAACCCGTTCGACCAGCCCGAGCGCCGTATCGCGCGCCCGAGCTCACGGTGCATGGGACCGTCGCCGAGATGACGCAGCGCAACTTCTTCGGGCCGGGTCGTCAGGACGGGCCCTACTGGTGGCGTCGCACGGGGTGACCCCGTGAGCGCGACGCCCCCCGGCGCGCTGGACCAACTCTGCGCGGCCGTCCGCGCACTCCTGCCGGATCCGGCCCATCCGTACGATCATGCGGAGACGCGGCCGTTCGACCGCCCGGCCTTGCGCGAGCTCGCGGCCGCGCATCGGGTCGTCCCGCTGCTGGCCCGCGCCGCGGGTGCGGCGGCCGAGCCCGAGTTGCAGCAGGCCGCCCGCCACATCGCGATGCGCGGGCTGCTCGCGGTCGAGACGCTGCGCCGCGTGCAGTCGGCCTTCACGACCGCGGGCATCCGCTCGCTCGCCTGGAAGGGCCCGGCCATCGCACAGCTGGCCTGGGGAGAGGTGGGCTCGCGCGAGTTCGACGATCTCGACCTCGTCGTGCATCCGGCGGACCGTGGCCGCGCGCGCGACGTCCTTCTCGCGACGGGGTGGGCGCGGCGTCATGCGATGAGCGACGCGCAGGAGGGGGCGATCTTCCGCGGCCTCGGGGCCTGGGAGTTCGTCGGTCCGCACGAGCCGCGGCTCCTCGAGTTGCACTGGGAGTTCAGTGCGCTGCGCTATGCGGGGCGCCTGCCCGTTCCGGCGGTGATGGAGCGGGCCGTGCGGCTCTCGCTCGGGGGCGTGCACCTGCTCACGCCGGATCGAGCGGACACCCTCGCCCTGCTCGCGCAGCACGGGGCCAAGCACGCGTGGGGCCGCCTCGAGGATGTCGCGGTCTTCGCCGCGCTCGCGCGCCGCGATGACGATGCCGTCGTCACGGCGCATGCGCGCGCCGCGGCAGTGGGAGGCGGACGGGCCGTCCTGCTCGGCGTGGAGCTCGCCAGGCGCGTGCTCTCCGTCCCGCGCCCGGAGGAACTCGACGCAGCCACGCGCATGGACACGCAGGTGATCCGACTCGCCGAGGAGGTCCTCGCCCGCTGGGCGCGCGGCGAGACCGAGTTCCGTCCGCCGCTCCGATGGGACCTGCGCTGGACCGAGGGGGCGCCGGACCGACTGCGCCTGCTGGCCCGCGCGACCTTCGACCCGACACTGCAGGAATGGGAGGCGATGCGCCTCCCCGACGCGCTCGTCGGCCTCTATCCGGCCCTGCGACCGGTGCGGCGCCTGTGGAGCGCCGTCGCGCCGAGGCGCGCGCGCCCCGGCGCCACCGTCACACGTTGAAGCGGAAGAGCAGCACGTCGCCGTCCCTCACGACGTACTCCTTGCCTTCGCTCCGGACCGCCCCCTTCTCCTTCGCGCCCTTCCAGCCGCCGAGCGAGATGAAGTCCTCGTAGCTCACCGTCTCGGCGCGGATGAACCCGCGCTCGAAGTCGGTGTGGATGACCGCCGCGGCCTTGGGCGCGGTGTCGCCGTGATGGATGGTCCAGGCGCGGACCTCCTTCTCGCCCGCCGTGAAGTAGGTCTGCAGGCCGAGCAGGTGGTAGCCGCCGCGGATGAGGCGATCGAGCCCGGCCGACTCGATGCCCAGCGACGCGAGGAACTCGTTGCGGTCCTCGGGCGCGAGGTCGGCGAGCTCCATCTCGATCTTGGCGGAGAAGGTGACCACCTCGGCCGGCTCATGGTCGGCGGCGATCGCCGCGCGCAGCGCGGTGACGTGCGGCCCTTCGGCGCCCGTGAGCTCCGCGTCCGTCACGTTCGCCGCGTAGAGGATCGGCTTCATCGTGAGCAGCTGCAGGCCCTTGAGGAGGTTGCGCTCGTCATCGGTGAGCGCGACGTGCCAGAGCGCCTTCCCCTCGGAGAGCGGCGCGAAGGCCTTCTCGAGCGCCGCCGCCTCGGTGGCCGCCGCCTTGTCGCCCGTCTTCGCGGCGCGCTTGGCCTTGTCGAGCCGCTTCTCCACCACGCCGAGGTCGGCGAGGGCGAGCTCGAACTCGATCGTCTCGCGATCGCGCGCCGGGTTCACCGAGCCGTCCACGTGGATGACGTCGGGATCGTCGAAGCAGCGGACGACGTGGACGATCGCGTCGGTCTCGCGGATGTTGGAGAGGAAGGCGTTGCCGCGGCCCTCGCCCTTGCTGGCGCCCTTCACGAGGCCGGCGATGTCGACGAACTGCACCGCCGCGGGGACGGTGCGCTCGGGGATGACGATCTTCGCCAGCGCGTCGAGGCGGGGGTCCGGCACCGTGACGACGCCGATGTTCGGGTCGATGGTGCAGAAGGGGTAGTTCGCGGCCTCGGCCTTGGCGGCGGTGAGGGCGTTGAAGAGCGAGCTCTTGCCGACGTTGGGGAGGCCGACGATTCCGAGTGACAGCATTGAACGGCGATGTGAGTGGTGAGTTGTGAGCTGTAAGGTAACGACCTGAGGGATTCGGGTGTCGGAGTTCGAGGCCGTCCGGCGCACCTTCGCGCCATGATCTCCTTCCGTCGACTCGCCGTCTGGGAACGCGCACACCAGCTCACGCTGCGCGTCTTCACGGTCACCGAGGGCGGTGCGCTGCACCGCTACCCCGGCCTGAGCGCGCAGCTGCGGCGCTCGATCTCCGCCATCCCCACGAACATCGCCGAGGGGGCCGGACATCACTCCCAGGCGCAGTTCAACCGATTCCTCGAGATCGCGCTCGCGTCGGCGAGGGAAGCGGACTACCAGATCCTCCTGGCAAAGGACCTCGGCCTGCTACCCGCCAAGGAGTACGCGCACCTCGAAGCCCGGCTGGCCGAGGTGCAGGCCATGCTCGTCGGCCTCCGCAAGCGCGTCCTCGAGAGCATGCGCAAGGAGGGCGTCCTCGACCCCCGCGAAGCCGGCAAAGCAAGAAGGGGAGGCCGAAAGGCCTCCCCTCTCACCACTCACGACTCAGAGCGCCCTGGCAGTTAAGCGATGAACCACGGCGCCAGCACGAGCGACACCACCGACATGAGCTTGATCAGGATGTTCATGGCCGGCCCCGACGTATCCTTGAACGGATCGCCGACGGTGTCACCGACGACGGCCGCCTTGTGCGGATCAGAGCCCTTGCCGCCCATGATCCCGCCCTCGATCGCCTTCTTCGCGTTGTCCCACGCGCCGCCGGCGTTGGCCATGAAGAGCGCCATCATCACGCCGGTCACCGTCGCGCCGGCGAGGAGGCCGCCGAGCGCCTTCACGCCGAAGAACTTGCCGACGATCACGGGGAGGAGGATCGACGCGACGCCGGGAAGGATCATCTCCCGCAGTGCCGCAGCGGTGGAGATGTCGACGCAGCGCGCCGAGTCCGGCTTCACGCCCGGCTTCCCCTCGAGGAGGCCCGGGATCTCGCGGAACTGGCGACGCACTTCCTCGACCATGCCCTGCGCCGCGCGACCGACCGCGGTCATCGTCTGCGCGCCGACGAAGAACGGCATCACGCCGCCGATGAAGAGGCCGATGACGACCATCGGGTCGACGAGGTTGAGGCCGACCGTGTTGAGCCCGACGGCCGACGCGTACGCGGAGAACATGGCGAGCGCCGTGAGCGCCGCCGAGCCGATCGCGAAGCCCTTGCCGATCGCGGCCGTCGTGTTGCCGAGCGCGTCGAGGCCGTCGGTGATCTTGCGGACGTCCTTGCCGAGGTGGCTCATCTCGGCGATGCCGCCGGCGTTGTCGGCGATCGGGCCGTACGCGTCCACCGACATCGTCACGCCGACCGTGGCGAGCATGCCCACCGCGGCGATCGCGACGCCGTAGAGACCGGCCGCCCAGACGGCGACGTACATCGCGCCGCAGATGAGCAGCACGGGGACGATCGTCGACTCCATGCCGACCGCGAGGCCGGCGATGATGTTCGTCGCCGGGCCGGTCTTCGAGGCTTCGGCGATGCGCAGCACCGGGCCCTGCGCCGTGTAGTACTCGGTCACGAGGCCGATGAGCACGCCCGACACCGTCCCCGCGATCACCGCGAACCAAGGGCCGAGCAGCGGATAGACGCGCCCCGTCTCGTTGTCCACCATGTTGAGCGGGACCGACTTCGTGATCCACCAGGCGAAGACGAGGAAGAGCCCCGCCGCGATGAACGTCACGGCGCGGAGCGCGCTCGCCGGGTTCCCCCTCGCGAGGATGCGCATGACGAAGATGCCGATCAGCGAGGCAACGAGGCCGACCGCGGTGTACGCGACGGGGAGGAGCATCGCGTCGAGGCGCGAGACATCCGGGATCCGGAGCGAGGTCGTCGCGAGCGCGATCGTCGCGATGATCGCGCCGACGTACGACTCGAAGATGTCGGCGCCGAGGCCGGCGACGTCGCCGACGTTGTCACCGACGTTGTCGGCGATCGTGGCCGGGTTGCGCGGGTCATCCTCGGGGATGCCGGCCTCGACCTTGCCCACCAGGTCCGCGCCGACGTCGGCGGCCTTGGTGTAGATGCCGCCACCCACGCGCGCGAAGAGCGCGATCGAGCTCGCCCCCATCGCGAAGCCCGAGATGATCTCGCCGAACGACTTGAAGCCGGTCGTGCCGAGGAGCTCCTTCTGCCACACGAAGATCCCGGCGATGCCGATGAGGCCGAGCGCGGCCACCGCGAGGCCCATCACCGAGCCGCCACCGAAGGCGATGCGGAGGGCGGTGGCCTGGCCGGTCGCGCGGGCCGCTTCGGCCGTGCGCACGTTCGCCTTGGTCGCCGCCGTCATGCCCGCGTAGCCCGCGGCCACGGAGCAGATGCCGCCCACGACGTAGGCGATGCCGGTCGGCACGTTGATCGCCCAGGCGAGGAGGCCGGCGACGACGAGCAGGAACGGCAGCAGCACCGTGTACTCGCGCTTGAGGAAGGCCATCGCGCCCTGATGGATCTGCTCGGCCAGGTCCTGCATGGCCTGCGAGCCGGGGGCGTGACGGACGATGCCCAGGTAGGTCAGGTAGCAGGCCACGAGGCCGACCACACCGATCACGAGGGCGTACATCGTCAGGTTGTCGAGCATGGGGGAGTGGGTAAGGGTTGATCCAGGTCCGTCAGCGGTTGAACCGATTCATCACCGTCTCGATGCCCTCGGCCGTCCAGCACCGCAGGGCCTCCTCCAGGGTCGCGAAGAGCGCGCGCGTGTCCGCGGCCTCTCCCTTCCCGAAATCACCCAGCACGTAGTCCGCGAGGTCGCCGATGCGCCGTTGCGGGTCGTTCGGCCCCACGCCGATGCGCAGGCGCGGGTAGTCCTGGGACTTCAGTGCCGCTTCGATGCTCTTGAGTCCGTTGTGGCCGCCCGCCGAGCCCTTGGCGCGGAATCGGTACGCCCCCACCGGCAACTGCACCTCGTCGGAGACGACCAGCAGGTCGTTGGCGGCCGCCCAGAACGGGCGCCGGAGCCAGGGCTTGAGGACCGCCCCCGAGAGGTTCATGAACGTCTGCGGCTTCACGAGGCGCACCTTCACGCCCCCGATGGTGCCCGACGAGGTCAGCGCCTCGCCGTCCTTCCGCCAGCCATCGGTGCGCCACGCGTCGGCGAGGTGGTCGAGCATCCACCAGCCGACGTTGTGGCGCGTCTCCGCGTACTCCTTGCCGGGGTTGCCCAGACCGAGGATGACCTTCATCGAACGCCTGGGCGGACCCGGAGGGAGGGCGGGTTACTTCTTCTCGGCAGCCTCTTCCTCAGCCTTGGCCTTGCGGATGAGCTCCGGCTCCGACGGCGCAGCGCCCTCGGCCGGCGCGGCCTCCACCTCGACCTTCGGCGCGGCGCAGACGCAGACCGTCGCGTCGGCTTCCGTCTCGAGCGTCACGCCCGCGGGGAGCGCGATCTCGCCGGCATGGATCGAGTGGCCGATCGTGAGCGGCGTGACATCCACGATGATGTGGTGCGGGATGTTCGACGGGTCGCAAGAGACCTCGAGCTCGTGCAGGATCTGGTCGAGGAGACCGCCGCCATGGCGGACGCCGTCAGGGGTCCCGGTGAACTGGAGCGGCACCGGCACGGTGACCTTCTCGCCGGCCACGAGCTCCTGGAAGTCGACGTGCACGATCTGCTTCTTGAACGGATGGCGCTGGATCTCGCGGATGAGCGTGTTGCTCGTCTTGCCATCGACGTCCAGCGCGATCACGGTGCTCTGGTACGGGTGCTTCTCGAGCAGCAGCTGCAGCGCATGGTGCTCGAGCTCGAGCGACTGCGCCTCACGGGCATGGCCGTAGATCACGGCCGGGACCTTGCCGGCCGCGCGGAGCTTGCGGGCGACGCCCTTGCCGGTCGTGCTGCGCGTCGACGCCTTGAACGGAACGGAAGCCATCGGAACCACCTCGAATCATGTGTGTGGCGCGCAACGTGGGTGCCCGGTAGGTCCGGCCCGGCGGAGCGCCAACTTGAGGATGAAGGCTGAAGGAGGAAGGGGGAAAGTGCCGCCTTCTTCTATCGACCTCCATCGGTACCGCACCTGCATCCCGCATCCAACACCCCGCATCCAGCATCCAACACCCCGCATCCAGCATCCCGCATCAACACACTTTCATCCTTCAACCTTCAGCCTTCATCGCAACTCACTCGAACAACGAGCTCACCGACTGATCCGAATGCGTGAACCGGATCGCCTTCGCCAGCAGCTCCCCCGTGCTCAGCACCGTCAGCGTCGGGAACCGCCGCGACTCCGGGATGTGGATCGTGTCCGTCACCGCGACCTCGGTGATCGGCGCGTTCGACAGCCGCTCAACCGCCGGACCGCTCAGCAGCGCATGCGTCGCGCAGACGTAGATGTCCTTCGCGCCCAGCTTCTTCAGCGCCCGCGCCGCCTCCGAGATCGTCCCCGCCGTGTCGATCATGTCGTCGGCGAGGAGACAATCCTTCCCCTCCACCTCACCGACCACGTTCACCACCTCGGCCACGTTCGCCTGCGGGCGGCGCTTGTCGATGATCGCGAGTGAGGCGTTCAGGCGCTTGGCGAAGCCGCGGGCCATCTTGGCCGACCCCACGTCAGGGGCCACGACCACGAGGTCCTGCAGCTTCTTCTTGCGATAGTGCGCCGTGAACACCGGCGCCGCATAGAGGTGGTCCACCGGGATGTCGAAGAACCCCTGCAGCTGGTGCGCATGGAAATCGACGCCGAGGACGCGGTCGGCACCGGCGCGCATGATCATGTTCGCCATGAGCTTCGCGCCGATCGCCACGCGGGGCTGGTCCTTGCGGTCCTGGCGCGCATAGCCGTAGTACGGGAGCACGCAGGTGATGCGCGCCGCCGACGCGCGCCGCGCCGCGTCGATCAGCAGCAGCAGCTCCAGCATGTTCTCCGCCGGCGGGTTCGTCGGCTGCACGATGAAGATGTCCGCGCCGCGAACGTTCTCGTCGAGTCGCACGAACACCTCGCCGTCGGCGAAGCGCGTGACCGTCGTCTTGCAGAGCTCCGTCCCGAGGGCCTTCGCGATCTCCTCGGCGAGCGGCCGATTGGCCGTGCCGGTGAGGATCCGGAAACCGTGGATGGGGACCGCCAAGCCGTCCATGGGGGGAGTCGTAAGGGGCCGTCAGGTCAGGGGTTGGGCCCCTGACAGGGCCCGAACCGGAGAGCCTCCAAAGCTAGCCCGGATCGGCACCGAACGGCAGGGGGCGGGCCGTCCCTCGAGCCCCCCCGTCAGCCGGGCCCGCGCGCACCCCCGCGGCCCATGCTTCCGACATTGCCCCTGGTGGATTCGAACCACCATTCGCCGCTCCAAAGGCGGCTGTCCTGCCATTGAACGAAGGGGCAGCAGATACCTCCCCCGAAGCTAGCCACGGCCCCCCTCAGGGGACAACGCGCCTCAGTCCAGCGGGCGCACCTGCGCGACGCTCGTCAGGGTCCGCGAACTGACCAGCCGGGTCCCGTCCGGCAGCCCCGGGATGGTCGCCGGCGGGCGCCGGTCGAAGACCCCGAACACGGTGGACCCCGAGCCGCTCATCCGCGCGATCCGCGCCCCGGCGGCGACCAGCGCCTCCAGGCAGGCGGCGATCCCCGGATGCCGGTGGATCACGGCGGACTCGAAGTCGTTCTCCGCGAGCTTCGCGACCCCATCCCAACGGTCGAGGTCCTCCTGCCGCATGGGCGCGGGGGCGCGCAACGGCTCCTCGCGGCGCTGCGCCGCGATCCAGCCGAACGCCGCCGCCGTCTCCACCCCGAACGGCGGGAGGCAGAGCAGCACCTCGCGGCGGGGGAGCGGTTGCAGCGCCAGCAGCCGCTCCCCGCGGCCCCACGCGAGCGCCAGCGGCGCCTCCGCGGTGAGGAACGGCACGTCGGCGCCGAGGCGGAAGGCGAGCGTGGCGAGCGCGGCGTCGGAGACCGGCTTGGGGGCGATCGCGTTCAGGATGCGCAGCACCGCACCCGCGTCGGCGCTGCCGCCGCCGAGTCCGCCGCCCAGCGGGATCCGCTTCTCGATGTGGATCGCGAAGCCGGTCGGCCAGCCCGTCTCCTCGAGGTACGCCATCGCCGCGCGCCAGGCGAGGTTCCGCTCCATCGGCCCCACGTCGGCGCCGTCGCACACGACCTCGCGCACCGTGGTGTCGGTCGCGACGCGCACGCTGTCGGCGAGGTCGATCCGCGTGAAGAGCGTCTCGAGCTGGTGATACCCGCTCTCCTCGCGCGCGAGGACGCGCAGGAGGAGGTTGAGCTTGGCCTGCGCTTCGAGCGAGGCGGTCGTGGTCGTCACGGCGTGGGCGGCGCCTTCGCCGGGGTGTTGAGGTCGCTGAAGTGCAGGTCGAGTCGCGTGAAGTACCACGCGCCGATGATCGTGATCGGGATGAACGAGAGGATGTGGAAGCCGATGCCCCACGACACCGCGAAGGCGTCGTCCACGCCGTACAGCTTGAGTCCGACCGACGCCGCGGCCTCGAAGATGCCGAAGAAGCCCGGGGACGACGGTACGGCGACGCTGAACGCGATGAGCCCCTGCACGAAGCAGGCGGTCGAGAACGGCGCGTCGATGCCGAGCGCGAGGAATCCGAGATAGAACGCGGCGGCGTTGGTGAGCCAGTGCAGCACGGTCCACCACGTGACCTCGAGCACCAGGCGCGGGTCGCGGAGGACCCCGAGTCCGCTCGTGAAGCCTTCGGCGAGGCCGCGCAGCTTCGTCCCGAACGTCGGCGAGACGATCGCGCCGGCCCGCTCGGCGAGACCCAGCATCGCGGCGGGGAAGAGCAGGAACGCGTAGAGCCCGGCCAGCACGGCGCCGAGCACCGCGGCGGCACCGAGCGCGATGTCGCCGGCCCCGAGGTCGCCGACGATGCGCGCATCGGACGGGAACCGCGGGTCGAGCGTCGCCGCGAGCATGAGCCCGAGGACGACGACGCCGTCGAAGATCCGGTCCACGGCGAGCGAGGCGAAGGCCGCGGTGAAGGGGACGTCGCGGCGCTCGCGCGAGATCGCGAACGCCCGCGCGAACTCCCCGGCGCGCATCGGCAGGACGTTGTTCACCATCATCCCGATCGCGGTGGCGTGCCAGAGCGGCGTCACCGGGATGCGGCCGGCGAGCGGCTTGAGGATCGCCTGCCAGCGGCGCGCCCGCAGCGGGAAGATCGCGGTGGCGACGACCGTGCAGGCGGCCCAGAGCCAGAGGTTCGAGCCGCCGAGCACCTTGGCGACCTCACCGACCTGTCCGTGGAGCACGTACCAGAGCAACAGCGCGCTCAGGGCGATCCCGAGCGCGCCGCGCCAGTCGATGCGCATGGTCAGTCCGCCGACGCGAGCTGCAGCAGGTCGTACAGCTCGTGGAGGCGGGCGGGGTCGGGCGGCTCGGTGGAGCCGCGCAGGTCGTCGCCGATGCTCAGCGCGCGCGCGAGCGCCTCCTTGCCGCGATAGAGCAGCTCGTCGATCGAGACGACGTCGTCGTCGGGGCCGGCGAGCGGGCTCGCGAGGTGGGTCGTCGCGAGCGGCTCGAGCCCGGCGATGCCGGTGGAGAGGAGCGCCGAGAGCTCGGCGCCGCGCACGCCGCTGTTCCCCGCACCCCCCTGCGACGCGACGCCGAGGGCGGGCGTCCCGCGGACCGGCGTGCCGCGCACGGGCGTGCCGGATACCGGCGTGCCCGAGATGGGCGTGGCCGAGACCGGCGTCGGCGACGAGGTCCGTCGCTGGCGCGCCGGGATGGCGGTCACCGGGGCCGGTGGCGTCCCGGTGAGCCGGTCCACGAGCGCACGGAAGCGCTGCGCGAGTTCCTCGGGCGCGATCCCGATCGGACGGCTCAGTTCGCTCCCCGCCTCGTCGAGCACCCAGAGCGCGCGCTGGTCGAGCCCCGCCGCGCCCCGCTCGGCGGCGAGGAAGAGGTTCGCGATCTCGGTCGCGGCGAAGCTCTGGGCCGCGCGCGCGAGCGAGCGCACCGCACCACGGAGCTCGCGCCCCACACGGTCGCGCGTCGCCGCGTCGATCGCGGCGCGCCCGTCGGCGACGAGGCGACGGAGATGCTCGGCCTGGCTCACGACCTCCAGCCGGAAGCGCTGCGCGGCGGTCGTCGGCGGATTCTGCGAGGCCGTGATGTACGCGCCCATCGGGCCTTCGGGGAGCAGGGTCGAGATGGGCACGACCTGATCCGTCTCGCGCTCGCCGGCGCGGAGCGTGTCGGCGGCGTGGGCGAAGTCGCGGACCGCGGTGGTGTCGGTCGGGGGGAGGCCTCCGATGCGGATCGCCTCGCCGCCCTCGACGAGGACGCGCGCGGCGGCGCGGAAGAGGCGGCGGCGCTCGGCCGTCGCATCCTCCTGCCCGATCTCGATCGGCTTGGCCGCGGCATCGACGGCGTCGACGACCTCGGCCAGCGGCGGGAGGTCCTTGAGCGCTGCCACGCCGCGCAGCGCGCGAACGCGCCGCATCGTCTCCGCGAAATCGTCGAGCGAAGTCGGGTGGTCCGCGTATGAGAGCAGCCCGGTCGCCGCCTCGGCGGCCGCGTGCGCGAGGAACGCCGCGCCCTTGCCGCGCTGGTGCTGGACGAGGGTCCGCGGCGCGACATGATCGAGCTCGGCGACGCGGTTGGCCGCGCGGCGGTCCTCGGACTCGCCCCAGGTGCGGGCGCCCCGCACGAGGAACTTCAGGTCATCGACGGCCGCGATGGCGACGCCGCGCGAGGCGGTGTCCCAGGAGAGCTTCCCGTCGCGGACCTGGCGCGCGAGGCGCTCGAGTCCGGCGGCGACGTCGGCGATCCCCTTGAGCTTCGCCATGGTCGCCGCGCCGCGCAGGCCGCGGGCCGCGCGCGCGAACGGGTCGGGCAGGGGCGGGGTGGCCGTCGCGCGCGAGACGAGGTCGTCGAGCTGGTCGACGTACTCGTTGGCTTCGAGCGTGAAGAAATCGAGCAGGCCGCCCGTCATCGCGTCTCCGCGCGTGGCTGGTGCATGGTAGGAACCCGTCGGGGAAGTGTGCCGTCGTGGGGAGCGTGGGTCAACGGGCGCGCGCCCGGTCCATGGCCTGTCGCATCGCCCGGACCGCCTCCGCGAGGCCGACGAAGACCGCATGGCCGACGATGCTGTGTCCGATGTTGAGCTCCTCGCACTCGGGGATCGCGGCCACGGGGCCGACGTTCTCGAGCGTGAGGCCATGTCCGGCGTGGACGGCGAGACCGGCCGCGCGGGCATGACGCGAGGCGTCCTGCAGCGCGGCGAGGTGGGCCGGCACCTCGGGATGATGACAATAGGTCCCGGTGTGCAGCTCGATCGCCGCGACGCGGAGCTCGGCCGCACGGTCGATCTGCCGCCGGTCGGGATCGATGAACAGCGACGTCCGGATCCCCGCCGCCGCGAGCGCGTCGAGGCAGGACTGCAGCCGGTCCCGGTCATGGAAGAGGTCGAGGCCGCCTTCCGTGGTGACCTCCTCGCGCTTCTCCGGCACGAGGGTGACCTGGTGCGGGCGCAGGCGCGTGGCGATCGCCGTCATCTCGGCCGTCGCCGCCATCTCGAGGTTGAACGGCGTGCGCGCGCCGGCCGCGAGGGCCTCGACGTCGGCGTCCTGGATGTGGCGGCGATCCTCGCGCAGGTGCGCGGTGATGCCGTCGGCCCCCGCGTCCTCGCAGAGGCGGGCCGCGGCGACCGGGTCGGGGTAGCGCGCGCGACGCGCCTGTCGCAGCGTCGCCACGTGATCGATGTTGATATAGAGGCGTTGCATCTTCATCTTTGCTTGGTGTTCCCCATCCTAATGAGGAGTCTGCCGGTGAAGCGCACCCTGACGTTCGTGCTGATGCTGCTCGCGGTCGCGGGGTGCCGACGTGCGGTCGGCGGTCCCGAGCCCGGCGCGGCAGCCTCGCAGGTGGCGATCCAGAACTTCCTGAATGCCGCCAAGGGCGGCGACATCCAGGCGATGTCCGCGATGTTCGGGAACGAGGTCTCCCCGTTGCGGGAACGCGCGGGCCGCGAGGAGGTGGAACGCCGGATGCTCATCATGGCGTGCCACCTGAAGCACGACACGGCGAGGATCGGCGCGGCGCAGCCCGGCCAGAACGGACGGACGACGCACCGCGTGGAGTTGACGCAGGGGACCAAGTCGGCGTCACCGCAGTTCACGACCATCCGGAACGCGCGGACCGGGCGCTGGTTCGTCGAGGAGTTCGACCTGCCGGCCGTGCGGGATTTCTGCACGGCGCCGGGCACCCCCGACGAGTCGCAGTCCCTCACGCTGGCCCATTAGTATTCGGACAGTTCGACCAGGACGCCGTGGGTGGAGGCCGGGTGGAGGAAGGCGATGCGCTTGCCCTCCGCCCCGATCCGCGGGACCTGGTCGATGAGGCGGAGGCCGGCCGCACGGCAGCGCGCGAGGGTGCCGTCGAGGTCGTCCACCGCGAAGCAGATGTGATGGATGCCGGGACCGCGCTTGGACAGGAACTTCCCGATGGGCGAGTCGGATTCCTCCGGTTGGAGGAGCTCGACGAGCGACTCCCCGGCCGCGAGGCCGGCGATGCGCGCGCCATCGGCGTCGTCGAGCGGGACCTCGGGCATGCCGAGGAGGTCGCGGTACAGCGGGAGGATCGCCTCGAGCGACTCGACGGCGATGCCGATATGCGCGATGCGGGTCCCACGGAGTGGTGCGGTCATGATCGGTGGCGGTCCTGGTGGGCGGAGTGGCCGTTCGGGTCCTCGCAGGGATCGCCGTAACGTTAGCGGGGCCGTCCGGTGCATGGCACCAGCGGCCTGAACGAGGGAGTGAGAACGATGTCGAAGACGGTGACGGTGACGGACGAGAACTTCCAGGCGGAAGTCGAGCAGCACAGCGGGCTCGCGGTCGTCGATTTCTGGGCGACCTGGTGCGGCCCCTGCCGCATGATCGCGCCCATCCTCGAGCAGCTCAGCGAGGAGTTCGCCGGGCGGGTGAAGGTCACCAAGCTCGACGTGGACGCGAACCAGAAGACCTCGATGCGCTTCCAGGTGCGGTCGATCCCGACGCTCCTGTTCTTCAAGGACGGGAAGCTCGTCGACCAGGTGATCGGCGCGGTGCCGAAGCAGGCGCTCGCCGCGAAGTTCGAGCAGCACGCCGCGTGACCCTGTCCCATCCCTGATGGGCATCCCGCGCGACGCACTGCGGTATCCCGCCAAGCGGGTCCTGCTCCAACGGACCCGCTTGGCGTACGTGCATCTGCGCAACCTGCTCACCGACGCCAAGCGCGACCGGTCGGCACGCGTCTACGGCTACGTCGCCGTCTGGCTCCCCGAGGAGCTCATCACGCTCTTCCTCGAGGAGGGCGAGGTGGTCAACGCGACCACCACCGCCGATGGCGAGAAGTTCACGCCCATCGCCATCAGTGACGCCATCACGCGCGTACCCACCGCGGCCGAGTACGGGAGCGTCTGCTTCCACGAGGCGACGGACGAGCAGCTCGACACGATGTGGGCGACGCAGACGGGCGCGCCGCTCCCCTGGCCGCGCGAGCTCAAGCTCGAGGACGGCGACGCCCTGCTCGCCTTCCTCTACGCCACCATGCACGACGGCGCGCTCGAGATCCGCGTGGACGGGCAGGTGCACTACGTCATGATCGCGGCCGGGTCGCCGGCGCGCGGCTTCTTCTCCGACACCCGCCAGGGCGACGTGAAGGCGCATGTGAAGGCGCTCGTCGATCCCCACGGCCCCGCATCGAAGCCGGTCGTGCGCCTCTGGCCGCGGGCGGAGGCGCTGCCGGCGCAGGCCGCCCCCGCGCTCATCCAGGCCTACCGCGACCTCGTCGCCGCCCTCATCGCGCGCTTCGAGAAGGCCGGCCGCACCGACGCTGCCGAGGTCGTCGAGGGGGCGCGGCGCCACGCCGTCGCCAAGTTCGCGCTCCTCGAGCGGTTCTCGCCGAGCATGCCGACGGTGCGTGACCCGGTGACCGACACGGCGATGCTCACCAGCGCGATCGCCGCCTGGTTCGCCGAGGCGCTCCCCGCGCTGGCGACCGACGGCCTCGAGCCCGAACCGGCGCTCAAGGAGCTCACCACGCAGCGGCGCCACATGTTCGCCGCCGCCGGGCTCTTCGACGCGCTGCCGTGGAAGCCGCAGTGGTGACCGATCCCGGCGCGGCGACGCCCGGGACGCTCCACATCGTCAGCACCCCCATCGGGAACCTCGGCGACCTCACGCTCCGCGCGATCGAGGTGCTCCAGCAGGCGAATGCCATCCTTGCCGAGGACACGCGCCACTCGCGCGTCCTCTGCGAACGGCACGCCATCCGCACGCCGCTGCTCGCCTACCACGAGCACAACGAGTCCGAGGCGACGCCGCGGTTCGTCGAGCGGCTCCTCGCCGGCGAGTCGTTCGCGCTGATCACCGACGCGGGCACGCCCATGGTGTCCGATCCCGGCCATCGGCTCGTCGTCGCGGCCATCGCGGCCGGCGTGACGGTCTCGCCGGTCCCGGGGGCGTCGGCGCTGCTCGCGGCGCTCGCCGCCGGCGGACTGCCCACCGATCGCTTCACCTTCTACGGGTTCCTCCCGCGGAAGGGCGGGGAGCGGACCCGCACCCTCGCCGAGATCGTCGCGCTCCCGCACACCGCGGCGCTCTACGAGGCGCCCGGTCGCGTGGCGGAGACGCTGGCCGATCTCGCCGCCGCCGGCGCCGGTGGCCGGCAAACCGTTGTGGCGCGGGAACTGACCAAACAGTACGAGGAGTTCCGCCGAGGAACGGTAGAGGAGCTGGCGCAGTACTATTCGCGGACGGAGCCGCGGGGCGAGGTGGTGCTGCTCGTCGCCGGGGCACCACCCGTGGCCCTCGACGAGGCGGCGTTGCGCGCCCAGGCGGCGACGCTGCGGGCCGAGGGGTTGAGCGCACGCGATGTCGTGCGCGTATTGATGGAGACCGCGCACGCCCCACGGAACCTCGCTTACCGGATCGCCCACGAGTGATGCGCCCCGCCCGCCTCCTGCTGCCCGCTGCCGGCCTCGTCGCCGCGGCGTTGCTCGCGGGCGCCGCCGTGCCGTCGGGCGCCACCGCGCGCGGTCCGCGCCTCGCCGTCGCGCGCCTCCAGTACGAGGGCGACGACTGGTACGCCAACCCGTCGAGCCTCCCGAACCTCATCGCGGCCATCCGTGAGCGCACCACGCTCGCCGTCGAGCCGCGCGAGATCCGCACCACTCTGGCCGATGAGCGGCTCTGGGACTACCCGTTCCTCCACCTCACCGGCCACGGCAACATCAAGTTCAGCGACGCCGACGCCGCGCGCCTCCGCGAGTACCTGCTGCGCGGCGGCTTCCTCCACGCCGACGACAACTACGGCCTCGACGAGCACTTCCGTCGCGAGATCGCCAAGGTCTTCCCCGACCGCAAGCTCGTCGACGTGCCGCTCGACCATCCGATCTACCGCATCGTCTACCCGTTCCCGGAAGGCCTGCCGAAGATCCACGAGCACGACGCCAAGCCGGCGCGCGGCTACGGGATCTTCATCGGCGACCGGCTCGCGGTGTTCTATTCGCACGAGAGCGACCTCGGCAACGGCTGGGAGGACATCGGGACCTATGCCGATGACCCGCCCGCGGCGCACGAGGCCGCGATCCGGATGGGCGTGAACCTCTTCGTCTACGCCGTCACCAGCGGGCCCGGCCGATGAGCGTCCTCGAACTCGTCGCCGACGAGACCCGCCGGCTCTCGCGCTCGGCGCGGCTGCCGATGCTGTTCGTGCCGCTCGGTGCCGGCGCCGCGCTGCTCACCGCCGGCGCGATGTGGCTCGCGCGTGGGCGCTGGCTCGACCTCCCCGCCGCCGTGCCGTTCCTCGTCTGGGTCGCGGCGCTCGTCGGCGCCGCTGTCCTCGCGCGCCTCGTCGGCAAGCGTGCGGCCGCGCGGACCGCCCCCAAGGCCATCGCGCGGGCGATCGAGGAGGAGCAGCGGTTGCGCCGTGGCGCGCTCACCGGGCTCCTCGAGGTGGCGGACCAGGGCGGGGCCTTCGTCGATCGCGCCGCCGACTCGCTCGGCACCGCGCTGAGCGGCGTCGCGGGACGCCCCGCTCCTCGGCATCGGAAGCGGATCGTGCGGGCCGCCGCGCTCTCCGGCATCGCCTTCGCGAACGTCGTCGCCCTCGCCACCGGCAGCTACGGCAAGCGCGAGGACGGCTGGCGCGCCCTGCTCAATCCGGTCGCCGCCTGGCGCGGCACGCTGTTGCCGGCGCTCTCGCTCCCCGAGGCGCCGCGTCGCCTCCAGCGCGGCACGTCGGCCGCCTTCACGGTGCAGGCCACCGGTCGGCGCGAGGTCCATGTGATCTGGCGCGTGACCGGCGCTGGCTGGCGCGACACGACGCTCACCGTCGGCGCGGACGGCATCGCCGTCGTGACGCTCGGCCCCATCGACGCCGACCTCGCGCTCCTCGCGAGCGACGGACGCGCCGAGAGCGACACCGCGCTCGTGCGCGTCGTCGACCGGCCGTTCCTCGGCGACGTCACCATCCGCGCGACCTATCCCGCCTACCTCAACCGCGCGAACGAGCGGCTCGACGCCGACCTGCCGCTCCGGCTCCCCGCCGGGACGCGCCTCGCGTTCGAAGGGCATTCGTCGGAGGCGCTCGCCTCGGTGTCGCTCGTGGCCGACGAGGCGCGCGTGAACTTCCGCGCCGAGGGCACGACCTTCACCGGCGCCTGGTCCCCCACGCGGAGCGCGACCTTCACGTGGGAAGCGAAGGGCGAGCGCACGCCCATCGAGGATCTCCCCGCGCCGCTCTCGGTCGAGGTGCTCGACGATTCGCTCCCGCGGATCGAGATCCTCGAGCCCACCGGCGAGACGCTCGTGGGCGAGACGGATCGCGTGGGGATCGAGATGCTCGCGCAGGACGATCACGCGCTCACCGGCGTCTGGCTGCGCCGTCGCGTGCTCGGCGCCAACGGGGCGGTGCTCGACTCGGCGTCGTACCAGCTGAGCCAGGCGCGCGAGGCGGAGTGGGTGGGCGGGGCGGTGCAGGACATGGCGAACCTCTCGCTGCAGCCGGGCATGCGCGTGGAGTACGTGGCGGTGGCGCGCGATGCGGCGCCGGGCGACCGCGAGAGCGTGAGCCGTCCGCTCGTGCTGCGCGTCCCGAGCACCGACGAGGAACGTCGCGCCGCGCAGGCCGCGAGCGATGCCGTCGTCGCGGCGGCCAACGCGGCGGCGCAGGCGCAGGCGAAGCTCGCCGAACGGACCGAGACCGCCGCGCAGAGCCGCGCCGATCGCGCCGCGCCCAACGCGCCCAACGCGCCGCAGCCTGGGACGCCCAATCAGAACGCCCCCGGCCAGCAGTCCCCGACCGGCCGCCCGATGAACTTCGAGGGCGCGCAGCAGGCGAAGGAGATCGCCGAGCAGCAGCGCGACCTGCAGGAACGGGTCTCGTCGCTCGAGGAGGCGGCGCGGGAGATGGAGGACCGCCTCCGCGCCGCCGGCGCGCTCGACACCGCCCTCGCGCGCCAGCTGCAGGATGCGCAGAAGCTGCTGCGCGAGGCGATGACGCCGGAGATGCAGGAGGCGTTGCAGCGCCTGGAGAGTTCCTCGCAGCAGCTCGACGGCGATCGCACGCGGCAGTCGCTGCGCGACCTCGCCGAGCAGCAGCAGCGGATGCGCGAACAGCTCGAGAAGAGCGCGGAGATGCTCAAGCGCGCCGCGCTCGAAGGGCAGATGCAGTCGGTCGCCGACCAGGCGCGCGACCTCGCGCGGGCGCAGCAGCAGTTCGCCGACAGCACGCAGGCGGGGCCGCCCGATGCGCGCCAGGCCGACCAGCTCGCGCGCCAGACGCGCGACCTCTCGCAGCAGATGGAGGCGCTGCAGGAGCGCCTCGCGCGCGAGCGGGCGCAGACGGGCGCGGCGCAGAGCGAACGCGCCACCGAGGAGGCGCGCCGCTCCGAGGCCGCGCTGCAGGAGGCGATGCGCCAGGCGCGCGACGCGCAGCAGGCGCCGCAGGGTGCGCAGCGCGAGCAGGCCCAGCAGGGCGCGCGCGACGCGGCGCAGCAGGCCGCGCAGTCCATGCAGCAGGCGGCGCAGTCGATGCAGCGCGCCCGCGAGGGGCAGGTCGGGGAATGGAAGGGGGAGCTCAACGACGCGATCGACCAGTCGGTGCAGGAGATGCTCCAGCTCGCGCGCGAGCAGGAACAGCTCGCCCAGCAGGCCCAGCGCGACCCCAACGACGCCAACCTGCGCTCGCAGCAGGCCGCGCTGCAACAGGGCATGGAGCAGGCGCAGCAGCGGCTGAGCGACGAGGCGAAGAAGTCGGCCCTCGTCTCCCCGCGCACGCAGCAGATGATGGAACAGGCGCAGCAGCGCGCGCAGCAGGCCACGCGCGAGGCGGCGCAGAGCCAGCGCGGGCAGGCGTCGCAGTCGATGCAGGAGGCGGCCAACGCCATGCGGCAGGCCGCCGCCCAGCTCACGCGCGACCGCGAGCGCTCCAACAACGCCCAGAGCGCCTCGGGGCTCCCCGAGATGATGCAGCAGATGCAACAGCTCGCGCAGCAGCAGGGCGCGCTCAACGGCCAGATGCAGAGCCTCTTCCCGGGCGCGCAGTCGCGCCCCTCGCAGGACCAGATCGACGCGGCCAATCGCACGCGCGCGCGCGAGCTCGCGCGGTCGCAGCGCGAGGTGGCGCGTGCGCTCGACGAGGTCGCGGACGCCGATCCGACCGGCCGCGCGACCGAGATGGCGCGCGAGGCGCGGATGCTCGCGCAGGCGCTCGACCAGGGCGTCGTCGACGCGGCGACGCAGGCGCGGCAGGAGCGGCTCTTCCGGCGGATGCTCGACGCCGGGCGCGCGCTCGAGCAGGAGCAGAAGGACGAGAGCCAGCGGCGCGAGTCGCGCGCGGCGCGCGGCACCGCGCGCTTCACGCCGCCGGGCGGCCCGGCGCGGGACAAGGCGGCCGACCGCTACACCGTCCCCACCTGGGAGGAGCTGCGCGGGCTCTCCGCCGAGGAGCGCCGGCTCGTGATCGAGTACTTCCGGCGCCTCAACGCGGAGAAGCAGCCGTGACCGCGCGGCCCGGCGCTCCGGCGCGCGGGCTGCGGCGCGCGGGGCTGCTTCTCGCCGGTCTCCTCGCCGCGAGCCCCTTCGCGCCGCTCGGCGCGTCCCTCGCCGCGCAGGAACCCGCCGCGCCGCACGTCTCCCGCGCCCTCGAGGCCGAGTCCGCCGGGAAGAACCGCGAGGCCATCGCCGCCTGGCGCGCCGCCCTCAACTCCGGCGCGGTCACGGCGGCCGTCCTCGGCCTCGAGCGCGTCTTCTCCGTGCTCGCGCAGGAGGATTCGCTCCTCCCGCTCCTCGACACGATCATCCCGGCGCATCCGCGCGACTGGCAGCTGCGCGCCGTGCAGTTGCGCATCTACTCGATCATCGGCCTCGACACGCGCGCCGCGCGCGCCTTCGCCGAGTGGCGCGACCAGAACCCCACCGACGTCACGCCGTACCGCGAGTACGCGCGCGTCCTGCTCTTCAACGGCCGCGCCGCCGCCGCCGACACCGTGCTCCGCCAGGCGTCCGACGCCCTCGGCACCACGCGCGCGCTCGTGCTCGAGGTGGCGCAGATGCGCGCCGCGCTCGGGCTCTGGAAGGAGTCGGCCGAGGCGTGGCGCGACGTGATGGGCGAGGAACCCTACTACGAGCAGGCGACGATCTTCTCGCTGCAGCCGGCGCCGGCCGCGGCGCGCGACGGGATCCGCGCCGTGCTCACCCGCGCCCCCGCCTCGCTCGGCGCCCTGCAATCCATCGCGATGCTCGAGGTGGCCTGGAACGCGCCGCGCGACGGGTGGACCGCGCTCGCCACCCTGCAGCCGTCCGACACCGTGGTCGCCATCTGGCGGCAGTTCGCCGACGAGGTGGAGCGCGCGCGCGCCTGGCCCACCACGCGCGACGCGCTCTCGGCCATCCACGCCGCGCGCCCCGATGCCGACATTGCGCTGCGCGGCGCGCAGGCGGCGATGCGCGCCGATGACGCCCCCGCGGCGCTCCGCCTGGCGCGCGGCGCGGCGGCGATGCTCCCCGAGCCGCGGCGCACCATGGAGACGCTCCCGGTGGAGCTCGAGGCGCTCGCACGGCTGGGGCAGGCGCGCGAGGCCGAAGGCGTGCTCGCGCGCGCCCGCCCGGTGCTCGGCGAGGAGGGCGCGCGCGCGCAGGCGCGCACGATCGCGTGGGCCTGGATCCGCGCCGGCGACATCGGCAAGGCGCGCCTCGCGCTCAAGGACGCCCCGCTCGCGGCCGAGGACGCCGTGGCCGGGTGGCTCGCGCTGTTCGACGGGGACCTCGCCACCGCGCGCACGGCGCTGCGCAACACCGAGGTGCCGGGACAGGACGTGGTGAGCGCGCTCTCGCTGCTCAACCGCACGCGGCTGGCGACGTCGGAGACGATCGGCCTCGCCTTCCTCGCGCTCGCGCGCGGTGACTCCACGCAGGCCTCGCGGCGCTTCGAGGCCGCGGCCGTCGAGGTCCCCGAGGGCGCGTCCCTCCTCCTCACCATCGCCGCCCGGATCGAGACGGCGCGACGCGCCGAGGAGCGCGCCGTCGCGCTCTGGACGCGCGTCGCCACCGAGCACAAGGCGTCGGGCGAGGCGCCGGAAGCGCAGCTGGAGTGGGCGCGGTCGCTGCGCCGGCGCGGCGACCTGCGCGGCGCGCGCGAACATCTCGAGACGCTCATCCTCGACTACCCCCGGAGCGCCCTCGTCCCGCAGGCCCGCCGCGAGCTCGACGCCCTGCGCGGCGCCGTCTCCTGAGTTTGATTCCAGTCATGCCCATCCGCCGCCGGTTCCTGCGCGCCCTCGTCCTCGCCGCCCTCGTCGCCGGTGCGGCGCGGCCCGCGCGCGCCCAGCATCTCCTCGTGCCGATGGATGACGCGCAGGCCAATCACCTCAAGGCCTACGGGATCGTCTTCAGCGCGCTCGCGGACAACATCCGCAGCGAGTGGCTGCTCAACTACCGCGGCGGCGCATTCCTCATCCCCGACCTGCCGAGCATCCGGCGCGGTGCGGCGCTCGCCGGCGTCACCTTCGAGCCCGCCGACGGCGGCGCGGTGGCGACCATCCGGAAGGAGATCGCCGAGGGGAACATGGATGCGGTGCCGCTCGAGAAGGCGCCGCGCATCGCCGTCTACACGCCGCCCGACGCGCCACCCTGGGACGACGCGGTCACGCTCGCCCTCGCGTACGCCGGGATCGAGTACAAGAAGATCTGGGACGACGACGTCCTCGACACGGACCTGTCGCAGTTCGACTGGATCCATCTGCATCACGAGGACTTCACCGGCCAGCAGAACAAGCTCTTCCTCGGCTTCCGCGATGCGCCCTGGTTCATCCAGGCGCGCGATCGCGACCTCGCGACGGGGCGCAAGCACGGCCTCGCGGACGTGCCGGCGCTCAAGAAGGCGGTCGCCGACCGGCTGCGCGCCTTCGTCGAGCGCGGCGGCTTCCTCTTCGCGATGTGCGGCGCCACCGAGACGCTCGAGCTCGCCGTCGGCGCCAAGGGCGTGGACATCGCCGGGCCGTTCAGCGACGGCACGCCGATGGACCCGGACGCCGACGCGAAGATCCAGTGGGATCGCACCTTCGCCGTGCAGGGGGCGCACCTCGAGTTCGCCGCCGGCGTGAACGCCATGAGCGACATCGACGGCCACCAGGTGAACGTGCCGTCGCGCCGCCAGCCGCTCGGCACCTTCTCGCTCTTCGGCTTCTCCGCCAAGTTCGATCCCGTCGCGACGATGCTCGTGCAGGACCACCGCACGGTGATCGGCGACTACTACGGCGTGACCACGTCGTTCATGCGGAAGGTGCTCAAGCCCGGCGTCACCGTGCTCGCGCACGAGGAAGGGGCGCCCTGGGTGAAGTACATCCACGGCACCTACGGCCAGGGCTCGTGGACCTACCTCGGCGGCCACGATCCCGAGGATCCGCAGCACAACATCGGCGCGCCGCCGACCGACCTCGCGCTGCATCCCAACTCGCCGGGGTACCGGCTGATCCTCAACAACGTCCTTTTTCCGGCTGCCAAGAAGAAGCCGCTCAAGACGTGAGCGCGAAGAAGGCGGAAGGCAGAAGGAAGAAGGGGGAAGCGGACGACACGGTGGTGCTCGAGGAGGCGGACGCGCCGGGGTTCCACGGCGAGACCGATCGGCTCGCCCCCGGCGCCGCCAACGCCATCCGCTCCGCGATCCGCCTCGCCGGCCAGCGCGAGGTCTGCTTCGTCTGCACCATCAACGACGACGGCATCGTCCAGACGGCGCGCGTCGTCGCGCGCGGTGATGTGCGGAGCGTGCTCGCGCTCCCCGGCTTCGCCAATCGCGGCGAGCTCCTCGTGCACAACCATCCCTCGGGGTGGCTGGAGCCGAGCGGCGCCGACCTCGAGGTCGCCGCGCGGATGCACGACGACGGGATCGGCTTCGCCATCGTCGACAACGACGCCGGCCGGCTCTACGTCGTCGTCGAGGTGCCGCGGGCGCCCAAGCGCGTCGAGCTCGCGCCGGGCGATGTCGCGGGGATCCTCGGGCCCGACGGACCGATCGCCCACAAGCTCGGCCGCTACGAGGACCGTCCCAGCCAGCGCGAGATGGCGCGCCTCATCGCGCAGCTCTTCTCCCGTGGCGGCGTCGGCCTGATCGAGGCCGGCACCGGCGTGGGCAAGTCGCTCGGCTATCTCGTGCCCGCGCTGCGATGGGCCGCCGAGAGCGGCGAGCGCACCGTCGTGAGCACCAACACCATCACGCTGCAGGAGCAGCTCACGGGGAAGGACCTGCCGTTCCTCGAGGAGACGCTCACCGACCAGAAGGTGCGCTTCGCGCTGCTCAAGGGCTGGCGCAACTATCTCTGCCTCCTGCGCCTCGAGCAGGCGCGGCTGCAGGGCGCATCGCTCTTCGACGAGGGCGCGCAGGCCGAGCTCGCGACCATCGAGGCGTGGGCGGAGAAGACGCAGGACGGCTCGCTCGCCGACCTGCCGACGCCGCCCAAGGCCGAGGTGTGGGACGAGGTCGCCGCCGAGGGCGACCTCTGCACGCGGCTGCGGTGCGCGCACTTCGAGAAGTGCTTCGCCTTCAAGGCGCGCCGCGCCGCCGCGCAGGCCGACGTCATCGTCGTGAACCATCACCTGCTCATGGCCGACCTCGCGGTGCGCCGCGCCTCGCAGCGCTGGGACGACGCGGCCGTGCTGCCGGCCTACAAGCGGCTGATCATCGACGAGGGGCATCACCTCGAGGATGCCGCGGCCGATCACCTCGGACAGTCGGTCTCGCGGCGCGGGCTCGAGCGGCTCTTCGCGCGCCTCGAACGGCGCGGGAAGGGCCTCCTCCCCGCGCTCGAGCGCGCCCTCTCCAAGGGGAGCGACCTGCTCAGCGTCGCGAGCCTCGACCTCGTGCGCGCGCGCCTCGTGCCGTCGCTCGACGCGGCGCGCGCCAAGAGCACCGCGCTCTGCGACCTCCTCGGCACCTGGATGGGCGACCGGCGCGAGTCGCAGGTGCGGCTCACCGACAGCTTCGACGACGATCCCATCTGGCGCGCCGGGCTCACCGCCGCGCTCGACGACCTGCTCGGCGAGATCGAGCTCCTCGGCGACGGCCTGCGCATGGTGCGCGAGCGCTTGGAGACCGACGAGAAGCGCGCCGACGAACTCGCGCCGTTGCTCAACGAGGTGCGCGGCGTCGCGCGCCGGCTCCAGACCTCCGGTGACGCGCTCCGCGTCGCGCTCAAGCCCGATCGCGAGGGGACGCCGCGCGTGCGCTGGCTCGAACTGCGCGGCAGCGAGCGGAACATCGGCGCGACGGCGGTGCCGCTCGACCTCGCGCCGCTGCTCCGCGAGGACCTCTTCCGGCGCGTCGAGACCGCGATCATCACGAGCGCCACGCTCGCGGTGGGGGATGGCTTCGCGTTCATCACCAAGCGGTTGGGGCTCGACGACGAGGAGCTCGAGCCGATGACGGCGCAGCTCGCGTCTCCGTTCGACTACCCGCGGCAGTCGATGCTCGCCATCCCGAGCGACTTCCCGGCCCCCAACACCGACGGGCCCAAGCATCTCCAGCGCGCCATCGACGCCGCGATCGACCTCATCGGGTTCTCGGGGGGCGGCGTCTTCGTGCTCTTTACGAGCCACCGCGACGTGAAGGAGGCGGCGCGCATCTTCCGCGAGCGTGGCGTGGCCGGCCGGCACGCGCTCCTCGTGCACGGCGAGGCGCCGCGCGATGACCTGCTGCGCCGCTTCCGCGACCACGGCGACGCCGTCCTCGTGGGGACGGCCAGCTTCTGGGAGGGCGTGGACGTCCCGGGCCGGGCGCTGCGGGGACTCGTGCTCGGGAAGATCCCGTTCCGCGTCCCCACCGAGCCCATCACCGCGGCGCAGTGCGAGGCGATCGAGGCCGAGGGGCGCAGCTCGTTCGACGAGTACATGATCCCCCACGCCGCGCTGCGGCTCAAGCAGGGGTTCGGGCGGCTCATCCGCACCGGGACCGACCGCGGGGCGGTGGTCATCTGCGACCCGCGGGTGGTAACGAAGGGCTACGGGCGGCGTCTCATCGAGGGACTCCCCCCGGCGACCCGCATCCAGGGCCCCTGGGCGATGCTCCGCGAGGAGCTGGCGGCCTTCTACCGGCAGTCCGAAACGGGCGGAAAGGGGTAGATTCCGAGGATGCAGAGACCCGGCAAGATCATGTGCGTGGGGCGGAACTACCGCGAACACGCGAAGGAGATGGGCAACGAGGTCCCGACCACGCCGCTGGTGTTCATCAAGCCGGCGAGCTCGGTCGTCGCCTCGGGTGACGCCATCGTGCTCCCGGCAGGTATCGGGCGTGTGGACTTCGAGGGCGAGATCGGGCTCGTGATCGGCCGTCGGCTCAAGCGCGCGACGCCGGCCGAGTGCGCGGCGGCGGTGAAGGGCGTGGTGGCGGTGAACGACGTGAGCGCGCGCGACCTGCAGAAGAGCGACCCGCAGTGGTGGCGGGCCAAGGGGCAGGACACGTTCTGTCCCATCGGGCCGTTGAAGGAGGGAACGCCGGATTTCGGCGCGCTCGAGATGATCACGCGAGTAAACGGTCAGGTGCGTCAGCGGGGACTCAGTAGTGATATGGTCTTCCCCATCCCCGATCTCATCGCGTTCATCTCGGCATCGGTGACGCTCGAACCGGGCGATGTGGTGATCACGGGGACGCCGGAAGGCGTGGGTCCCCTGGTGGCAGGCGACGTCGTGGAGGTCGAGATCGTGGGGTGGAGCACGGTGACGAACCCGGTGACGGCCGAGGCATGAGCAAGAAGCGGGCGATCAAGCTCCTCCCGGCGCGTCGCGGTGATCCGCGCGCGTCGGTGGCGGCGTTCGCCCTGCAGATCGTCCTGCTCTTCATCATCGTGCCGTCGTTCATCGTTCCGGTGGCGATGGACTATCTCCGCGACGACCGCGGCAACGCGGTCATGCCGGAGCGGATCACGTTCATCACGGCGGTGCCGGAGCGGACGAGTCCGAGCCGCGAGCGGCCGCGCGCCGGCGGCGATGGGCGCGCCCCGAGCAGCGAGCCGGCCGTGCCGAACGTCCAGCCGATGCCGTCGGCGCCGACCAGCGTTCCCACGGGCATCGCCGAACCGTCCGCCGCGCCGCCGCGTCCGAGCGGCGGTGTCGGCCCGCTCGTCGGGGGCGGTGGCCCCACCGCCGGCGTTCGCCCCTCGTTCAACGATCCACGCCTCTGGGTCTCGCCGTCGGGCGAGGTCGAGGCCCCCATGATCCCGCTCACCCGCGCCGACTCGCTCGAGCTGCTGCTCCGCGCCGCGACGATCGCGTTCATGGACTCGGCCAACCGCGCCGCGCCGGCCCCGGGCCGCGCGCCGGGCGACTGGACCTACACCTCGCGCAGCGGCAAGAAGTACGGCGTCGATCCCAAGTTCATCCGGCTCGGCGACTTCTCCATCCCCACCGCCGTGCTCGCCCTCCTGCCGATGAACAACGTGCAGGGGAACCCGACCGCGATGGACCGCGCGCGGCGGCTGAGCTCCATGCGCAACGAGATCCTCGAGCAGGCCGAGCGCCGCGCGCGCGACGATGATTTCTACGCCGCGGTGCGCGCCCTGCGCGAGCGCAAGGAGAAGGAACGTCGCGAGGCGCAGCAGGCGCAGCAGAAGTCCACCACACCGCCGCCCGCGAACTAGTCGCGCTGGACCGTCGGCAGGCGCAGCACGCCGACGAGCGGCCCCAATATCTCGAAGTCGTCCGTCGCGCCGAGCTCGATGTCATCGGCGCCGGGACGTGGCGCGCGCAGCACCAGCTGCGCCCCGCGCCGCTCGAGCGTCCGGGCGAGCACTGCGCCCCCCACGCGCGCGACCACCGCCGCCTGCTCGGCCGCCCGCGCTCCCGGGTGCACCAGGAGCAGGTCGCCCTGCTTCACCGCATGCACCGGCGCGTCCTCGATCACCGCCCGCACGAGGAAGCAGTCGTCGGCCGGGAGCAGGGCGCGGTCGATGGTCACATGCATCTCGGTGACGAGCGCGGTGCCCACGTCGAGCCGCACCACCGGCACCGGCTGCGTGAGCGAGCCGCCCGCGAAGCCCTCGATGACGAGCCCGCGCGAACGGCCGGGGGCGCGGCGCACGTAGCCCTTCCGCTCCAGCGACGCGAAGAGGTCGGTCACCGTCTTCGTCGACGGGATCCGGAACTGCCGCGCCACCTCGCGCACGCTCGGCTGGAACGTGTGTTCCGCCAGGTAGTCGATGAGGAAGTGGTAGACCTTCCGCTCGACCGGCGTGAGGGCTTCGCGCGGCGCGGTCACGTCACGCGCTCGGCGCCATCTCCCGCAGCGTCGCCTCGGCGCGGGCGATGCGCGCGATGGTCCGCTCGCGGCCCAGCACGAGCATCACGTCGAAGATGCCCGGCGAGGCCGCGACGCCCACGAGCGCGATGCGCAGCGGCTGCAGCAGCTTCCCCGCGCCCACGCCCTTCGCCTCGGCGAGCGTCCGCATCGCCTCCTCGAGCGCGACCGGGTCCCAGCCCGCGTGCGCCTCGAGGGTCTCGCGCATCGCCGTCATGAGCGCGAGCGTGGCCACCGGATCCTTCCACTGCTTCGCGACCGCCTCGGCGTCGTACGTGACCGTCTCGGCGAAGTACGGACCGGCCTGCGCGACGATCTCGTCGATGAGGCGCGCGCGCACGCGCAGGAGCTCCAGCAGGTGATGGAACCAGTCGCGCCGCGCGGCGAGGTCGGCGACCGTCGCGAGCCCCGCCTTCTCGAACAGCGGCGCGACGAGCGACTCCACCTCGGCGATCGGCATCTTCGCGAGGTGCTGCCCGTTCATCCACTCGAGCTTCTTCGTGTCGAAGACGCTCGCCTTGCGGAGCAGCCCCTCCTCCTTGAACGCATGGATGAGCTGGTCGAGCGTCATCACCTCCTCGAAGTCGCCGCCCGGCGACCAGCCGAGGAGCGCGAGGAAGTTGACCATCGCGGGGGCGAGGATGCCGAGGTGCTGGTAGTCGCCCACGGCGGTGGCGCCGTGCCGCTTGGAGAGCTTCTTCCCGTCGGTGCCGTGGATCATCGGGAGGTGGGCGAAGCGCGGGAGCGCGGCGCCCAGCGCCTCGTACAGCATGATCTGCTTCGGCGTGTTGGAGATGTGGTCGTCGCCGCGCATCACGAGCGTGACGCGCATCGCGATGTCGTCCGAGACCACCGCGAGGTTATAGATCGGCGTGCCGTCCGAGCGCAGGATGACGAAGTCGTCGATGTCCTTGTTCGGGAAGCTGATGCGCTCGTGGACGAGGTCGTCCCACGAGGTGTCGCCGGCGGGGACGCGGAAGCGGACGACGAACGGCGCGCCCGCGGCGAGGCGCCGCTCGATCTCGGCCTTGGGGAGGGCGTCGCAGCGGCGGTCGTAGGCGAAGGCGCCCCCCGCCGCCTCGGCCGCCGCGCGGCGCGTGGCGAGCTCGTCGGCGGTGCAGAAGCAGCGGTACGCCTTCCCGTCGGCGAGCAGGCGCTCGGCGTCGGCGCGGTGGCGCTCGAGGTTCGCGCCCTGGAAGACGACCTCCTCGTCCCAGTCGAGGCCGAGCCACTCGAGCCCCTCGAAGATCGCGCGGGTCGAGTCGTCGGTGGAGCGCGCCTTGTCGGTGTCCTCGATGCGGAGGAGGAACTTCCCGCCGGTGCGCCGCGCGAGGAGCCAGTTGAAGAGCGCGGTGCGCGCGCCGCCGACGTGGAGATAGCCGGTGGGGGAGGGGGCGAAGCGGAGGCGCGGGGTGGCGTCGGTCATCGTCGTCTGGCGGGGAATAGCGAACGGGCCTGCCGGCGGATCACACCGGCAGGCCCGCGCGACGGAGACGGAGGGATTCGAACCCTCGATACAGGTTTAACCCCGTATAACGGTTTAGCAAACCGCCGCCTTCAGCCTCTCGGCCACGTCTCCTTTCCGGGTCGCCCCAGAACCTGTGAATCTCGCCGGTCGCGGGGCGTGGGGCAAGCGGTGGCGGATCATCCGCCGAGCGCACGTGCCTCGCGCGCGGCACCCGTGCGCGACCGCAGGAAGAGGTACACCACGGCGAAGATCGCCAGCCCGAGCGCGATGGGATCCGCCGTGCCCAGGCGGCAACTCATCCGCGTGGTCCCCTGCAACGAATCCCAGAACGGATGAGCCAGCGCGAGCGTGAGGACGAGCAGCGCCTGCCCCGCGGTGCCCCAGCCGCGATGGACGAATGCGCCTCGCGCCGCGAGGGCGATCGCGACGAGGAGCAGGGCGCCGTAGAGGATCGCGCGCCGATCGTGCGCCGTCTCCTGTGCGAACCGCGTGCACTGCGGCTCCCCGTCGGGGCTCCCGTCGTGCCCCACCGACACCGTGCAGTCGATGTCGCCGAGCGACTCGTGCCGCCCCCGGACCGCGTACGACGTGTCGCTCGCACCGACCGGCTCGAGGTGCACGGACGCGGACGTCCGGTAGCGGCCCCACGCGATGAGCGAGTCCACCGTGCCGAAGCGGCCCGAGTCGGCCTGGAGTCCTTCCTGGGCCGTCACGAGATTCCGCAGGTCGGCCACGATGTTCGCCCGGAATCCCGCTTCGCGTGAGCCGCAGACGGCGCCGAGCTGGATCGCCATCAGCACGAGCCCGGCGAGGACGACCAGGAAGGGCAGGGGGGCGATCCGCGGCCGACGGGCGGGAGCGTCCTGCATCACGGCCGGGGCCTGAGAGGCCCACGCGGCGCGGTCATCATCGGGAACGGAGGGCACAGGATTCGAACCTGTAAGACCTTGCGGTCGGCGGTTTTCAAGACCGCTGCATTAGCCATTCTGCCAGCCCTCCAACGGCGAAATCTACCCGCAGGATCGCCGGCAAGAAGTGGGGAGGCCATCACAGCACCCACCGGGTCTGGCGCGTAGGGACGGAAAGCCACATCGTGGTACCGCCCGTCCACCCACCCCATGCCGACCACCCTCCCCGCTGACGCCAGGCCCGCCGTCGACGAGATCCGCTCCATCGGAGGGGACGAGCTCGTGCGCGAGATGATGGCGACCTTCGTGCGCTTCGCCACCGCGCATTCGGCGCGGCTGCAGGAGGCCGCCGACCACGGGGACCTCGAGCTGGGGGCGACCATCGCCCACACCCTCAAGTCCAGCGCGCGTCAGCTCGGGGCCATGCATCTCGCCGAGGTCTGCGCCTCGGCCGAGCTCGCGGCGCGCGGCGGGGACGTGGCCGGCTTCCTCAAGTGGACCGAGGAGGCCGGCACGGCCTTCATCGACGCGCGCGCCTGGATGGAGCCGCTCGCCTACGGCTGACGCGGAGCGGCGGGCGGACGGAGCGGTACCGTCACGCGCGCGTTCGAGTCGGTCGTCGGGATCGCCACGTTCGTCTGCGGCAACGCCGCCGCCAGCTCCGCGAAGCGCATCGCCACCGCCACGTCGCGCGCCTTGTCGATGATCGCGTTCGCCTCGGCGCCGCGCCCGGACTGGATGAGCGCCTCCGCCGTCGCGAGGCCCGTCGTCACCACGAGATACGGGATGCCGGCCGACGGCTGGTCGATCCAGTCGCCCTTCCGGATGAGCGAGGCCGGCGCCTTGAACTCGTCCCAGAGCGCCTTCGAGACGTCCACGTTCACGAAGCCCTCGCCTCCGATGCGCACGATGCCGCCGCCCTCGCGGACGGTGTCCGGCATGACGCGGCGCGAGTGGCCTTGCATCACCACGTACTCGCCGAGACCGAGCGACTCGGCGAGGTCCGCCGAGGTGCGGCTGAAGTGCACCGCGCGCTCGTTGTTGTCGTTCAACATGCGCAGCACGAGGATCTCCGCGCGCGGGAGCACGCGCGGCTGGATGAGCGCATTGATGTTGCCCTTCTTGAAGAGCACCGGCGAGCGGACCTCCTCGTACAACGGGAGTCGGTCAGCCTCGTCGGTGGTCATCTTCAGGACCGGACCGGTCGGCTTGGGCCAGGTCTTGCCGCGGAACGCGGCAGGGCCGGCCGCCTCGTCATACTCGAACACCGGACGGCGGATCAGCTGCCGCGTGTACCAGTCGGTGTTGAGCAGCGAGGTGTTCGCGACCGTCACGTCCTTGCGGATGCCGAGCACTTCCTGCGCGTACCAGAGCGGGAAGGTGTCGTTGTCGCCGACGGTGACGAGGATACCGTACGGTTCGACCGAGTTGAGCAGGTCGATCGCGAAGTCGGCCGTGTCGGTCTGGCCGCTGCGCGTGCTGGCGTTCCAGTTGCCCACCAGCGGGACGAACGCGATGAGGAGCAGCGGCGACGCGATGAGGAACGCGCGCGTCGTCGGCAGGTCGAACGTCTCGAGCCCGACCTTCACCTTCTCGCTGCCGAGGAGGACGGCGATCGATTCCCAGAGGTACACGAGCCCGAGCGCGGCCCACACCGACCAGGCCGAGAAGCTCCAGAGGAAGAAGTAGTCGCGGTCACGGACCTCGCGGTCGACCGTGCGGCCGAGCTCAGGGTCCTGCGACGCGCCGTACTTGAAGTTCAGGTAGTAGATGAGCACGAAAGTCAGCGTGAGCATCAACGGCCCGAAGAACGCGAAGCTTCGAGGGTCGCGGCGGTAGTGGACCCACCCGCCGAGGATGCCCAGCACGAGGAAGAGCGCCGCGAGTCCGCCCTGGAGGCCGGGGTTCTCCCCATGCGCGTCGCGGAGCCACTGCCACTTGAAGTAGAGCCACCACATCCCGATCTGCGCCTTGAACGGCGCCTGGCGCTCGGTCACCGGCGGCTTGGCGTACTGGCCGCGGTCGAAGTTGTACTTGAACGCGTCGTACGTGCCCTTGCTGAAGGTGCACGAGAACTCGAGGCCGTTGCGGCAGGCCGTCGGCTCGCCTTCGTTGATCTCGGGGAAGTGCGCGGCGCGGATGGGCTGCGTCGCGAACGAGCTGCCGCCGAGGAACATCGCCGCGACGGCGGCGAGGATGAGCTGCCAGCGGAGGATCGTCGCCGGCTTGCGGATGAGCACCGCGAGGCCGATCGCCGGGATCGCGAGCATGCCGGCCATGTGGTTCGCGTAGCCGAGGCCCGCGAGGTAGGCGAGGAGGACCAGCGTCCGGTCGGCCTTCTTGCCATCGGGTTCGTCGCACCAGCGGACCGTCAGCCAGGCCGAGATCGCCAGGCCGACGAGCGAGATGGTGTACACCTTCTCGTTCACCACCGACTGCGACCAGACCGTGAACGCCGTGGCGCCGATGAGGGCCGCGAGCCCGCCGCCGACGATCCGCTGCCACCGCTTCTCGAACCACCCCACCAGCACCCGCTCGGTGATCAGGAACCACATCCCGGCGCTGACGGCACTGGAGATCGCGGCCAGCAGGTTGATGCGCATCGCCACGGTGGGCGCGATCGGCAGGATGGTGAAGACGCGCCCGATGAGGACGAAGAACGGATTCCCCGGCGGGTGCGGGAGCCCCATCGTGTAGGCCGCCACGATGTACTCGCTCGTGTCCCACATCGCCGTCTCGGGGGAGAGGGTGATGAGGTAGAGGAGGAACGTCAGCCCGGCCGCGATGGACGCGGCAAGGTAGGACGGGCGGTAGTCGAGCTCGTTGGACATCGGGGGCGCTGAGTTTTGGGGAAGCTCGAAAGCTACGGCTGGGTGGGTGGAAGATGAAGGCGGAAGGGTGAAGGATGGAAGTCACTTTCCCCCTTCATCCTTCGGCCTTCATCAATGTCTGAACGTCCGCTGCCCGGTGAACACCATCGCAATGCCATGCTCATCCGCCGCCGCGATCACTTCCTCGTCCCTCACCGATCCCCCCGGCTGGACGATGGTGGTTACCCCTGCCTGCGCCGCTTGGTCCACCCCGTCCCGGAAGGGGAAGAAGGCGTCCGAGCCGAGCGCCGCGGCCTGGGTCTCATGCCCCACCGACTTCGCCTTGTGGACCGCCAGGAAGGCCGCGTCCACGCGGCTCATCTGGCCGGCCCCGATCCCGATCGTCGCGCCGTCGCGGGCGAGGACGATCGCGTTCGACTTCACGCTCGCCACCGCCCGCCAGGCGAACAGCAGGTCCTTCAGCTCGGCCGAGCTCGGCTGGCGCTTGGTCACCACCTTCCAGCCGGCGTCATCGAGGACCGCCGGGGCCCGCTCCTGCACGAGGATGCCGCCGCGGACGCGCTTGATGTCGAGCGCCCCGGCCCCTTCGCGCGCCGAGCCTTCGAGCACCCGGAGGTTCTTCTTGGCGCCCAGCGCCGCCAGCGCCTCCGGCGTGAAGCTCGGCGCGACGATGCACTCGACGAACAGCGACGCCACCGCCTGCGCGCACGCCTCGTCCACCGGCACCGAGAACGCGATCACCGACCCGAACGCCGACACCGGGTCGCAGGCGAGCGCCTTCTGGTACGCCTCCAACGGGGTCGCGCCCGTCGCGAGGCCGCACGGCGTGGTGTGCTTCACGATCGCGCAGGCCGTCTCGCCGTGGAACGGGTCGATGGCGAGCATCGCGCCCTCGAGATCCAGCAGGTTGTTGAACGAGAGTTCCTTCCCGCCGTGCTGCTTGAGGGCGCCGAGGCCGGCGCCGGCGCGCTCCACGTAGAACGCCGCCTGCTGTCCGGGGTTCTCTCCGTAGCGGAGCGACTGCTGCCGCTCGAACGCCAGCGTGAGCTTCTCGGGGAAGTGGTCGCCGCGCTGCCCGGCGAACCAGCCGGCGATCGCCGCGTCGTACGCCGCGGTGTGCGCATAGACCTTCTCGGCGAGGTCGCGGCGCAGTTCGCTCGCGTCGCCGCCGTTCTGCATCGCCTCGAGCACGCGGGTGTAGTCGGCCGGATCCACCACCACCGTGACCGCGGCGAAATTCTTCGCCGCGCTGCGCAGCATCGACGGGCCGCCGATGTCGATCTGCTCGATCACGTGCTCCGGCGCGAGCCCCGCCTTCGCCGCGGTCTCGCGGAACGGATACAGGTTCACGCAGACGAGGTCGATCGGCGCGATCCCGTGCTCGGCGATCGCCGCCATGTGCTCGGGGAGGTCGCGGCGCGCGAGCAGGCCGCCATGCACCGCGGGGTGCAGGGTCTTCACGCGGCCGTCGAGCATCTCCGGGAACTGCGTCACGTCGGCGACGTCGGTGACGGCGAGGCCGGCGGCGCGCAGGGCCTTGGACGTGCCGCCGGTGGAGAGCAGGGTGAAGCCGAGGGCGCGGAGACCGGTGGCGAACTCGATCAGGCCGGACTTGTCGGAGACGGAGAGGAGGGCGGCGGGCATCGTTGAGAAGGAGCGAGGAGCGAGGGGAAGGAGCGAGGGAGAAGGGAAAGAGGGAGGGAGGAGGGGGAGGGACCAGGGTCCTTCAGCCTTCCGCCTTGCGGTTTCCCTGTAGTCGTCCGGCGCAGAGATCGGCGACGATGCGGGGGTAGAGGGCGTGCTCGGCTTTCAGCACGCGGGCGGCGAGGGATTCCGGTGTGTCGTCCGGGAGGACGGGGACTTCCTGCTGCGCGATGATCGCGCCCTCGTCGTACTGCTCGCTCACGAAGTGCACCGTCGGGCCGCTCGTGCGCGCGCCGGCGCGCACCACCGCCTCGTGCACATGATGGCCGTACATCCCCGGACCGCCGAAGGCGGGGAGCAGGGCCGGGTGCACGTTCACCATCCGGCCCTCGTAGGCGCGCACCACCGCCGGCGGGATCAGGCGCAGGTAGCCGGCGAGCGCGATGTGCGTGATGCCGTGCCCGCGCAGCGTCGCCTCCATCTCCCCCTGCCGGTCCTTCGGGAGCCACACCGCCGGGATGCCCCGCGCGCGGGCCCGCTCGAGCGCCCCCGCCGCCTTCCGGTCGCTCAGCACGAGCGCGACCACGCCCGGCGCGGTCGCGCCGAGGGCATCGAAATGGTCGAGGATGGCCTGGAGGTTGCTGCCGCCGCCGGATGCGAACACGGCGAGGCGCGCGGTGGGATCCGTCACTCGGGGAATCTATCGCCCCGAGGCCCGGCCTGTCACCGCAGGACGCGCTCCACGATCTCGTCGAGCGAGGCCGCGACCTCCGCCTCGCGCGCCGCGCGCTCCCGGTCCGCGTCCGGCGTGTCCGGGCTCCGCACGAGGAAGCCCCGGCCGCCCATCGCGATCGCCGGTGCGACATCCCGCCACCGGTCCCCCACGTAGACCGACGACGCGAGGTCGATGCCGAGCGCCGCGGCCGCCTCCTCGTACATCAGCGTCCCCGGCTTCCGGCAGCGGCAGGGGCCCGTCACGTCCGGGTGGTGCGGGCAGTACTTCGTCAGGTCGAGCGTGACGCCCTGGTCGGCGAGCAACGCCTCGAAGCGCGCGCGCACCGCCTGGTAGTCCGCCTCCGTCACGATCTTCTGCGCGATGCCGCTCTGATTGGTCACCACCACCAGCAGCCACCCCGCTTCGGCGAAGGCGCGCAGGAACGGGGCGGCGCCAGGGAGCAGCTCCACGAGCGCCGGGTCGCGCAGGTAGTGCGCATCGTGGATGAGCGTCCCGTCGCGGTCCGCGAAGAGCGCGCGCCGGCCGCGACGCGTGCGGCTGACGGGGAAGGGACCCGTCTGGCCGTCGAGCGCGTCCATCCTTGGCGTCCTTGGCGGGCGGACATGGCGTCGTCCCGCTCGCGCGACGTCACGCGAGCGCCGCGCGCAGCAGCGCGGTCAGCGTCGCATCGTCGTCCGGATCGATCGTCCGCATGTCCAGCAGCAGCCGCCCATCCTCGATCCGCGCGATCACCGGGATCTCGCCCAGCCGCAGCTTCCGCTCGATCGCGACCACGTCCCCGCCGATCGACACGGTGACCGACGGGATCCGCGCCGTCGGGAACGCCCCGCCGCCCACCGTCGCCTCGCTCGGCTCCACGCGCACATCGAGCGCGTCGTCCTCGCCCCCCGGCGCGAGCGCGGTGGCGATCACCTGCGCCCGCGACCGGACCCACTTGAGTTCGGTGGTGAGCATGCGCAGCGCCGGGATCTCGCGCTGCGCGCGCTTGGGGTCGCGATAGAGCGCGAGCGTCGCCTCCAGCGCGGCGAGCGTGAGCTTGTCCACGCGCAGCGCGCGCGCCATCGGGTGCTTGCGGAGCCGGCCGATCGCGTCGCGCGTCCCGACGATGATCCCCGCCTGCGGTCCGCCGAGGAGCTTGTCGCCGCTCATCAGGACGAGCGTCGCCCCCGACGCGACCGCGTCGCGCGCCGTCTGCTCGCCCTTCAGCCCGAAGTCGGAGAGGTCGAGCATCAGGCCGCTGCCGAAGTCATGCACCAGCGGGACCCCCGCTTCGGCGGCGATGGGCGCGAGGTCGTGCACCGACGCTTCGGCCACGAACCCGCTCACCGCGAAGTTGCTGCGGTGCACCTTCACGATCGCGCCCGTCTCCGGCCCCAGCGCGCGCCGGTAGTCGTCGGCGTGCGTGCGATTGGTCGTGCCCACCTCGACGAGTCGCGTGCCGCTCGCCGCCATGATGTCGGGGACGCGGAACGACCCGCCGATCTCGACGAGCTCGCCGCGGCTCACGATCGTCTCGCGTCCGGCGGCGAAGGCTTGCAGCGCCAGCACGAGCGCGGCGGCGCAGTTGTTCACCACCATCGCGTCCTCGGCGCCGGTCAGCTCGGCGAGCAGCGCCGCGCAATGCACATGCCGGCTGCCCCGCGCGCCGCGCTCGAGATCGTACTCCACCGTCGAGGCGCCGCGCGCGACATCGACCATCGCCTCGAGCGCGACCGCCGCGAGCGGCGCGCGGCCGAGGTTGGTGTGCAGGATCACGCCCGTCGCGTTGAGCGCCGCGCGGAGCGAGGGACGCGTGCGCGCCGCGACATGCGCGCGGACGGCCTCCTCCCACGCCTCGTCGGTCGGCGGCAACGCCGCGCCCGCGCGCGCCGCGGCGATGATCGTGCGCACCGCCTCGGTCACGAGGAGGCCGGGGAGATGTCGCGTCAGCTCCTTGATGGCCCGACGCTCGAGGATCCCGCTCACCGAGGGGGAGGGCGCGTCGCGTGTCGCTCATGCGGGCGGGCGCACCGGTCGGGTGGGAGCGGCGGCGCGGCCGTGTCCCCCGGCGGGGGCGGCGGCCGGAGCCGGAACTCGCGCTCCGACGGACGCGCGTACCCCGTGAGGCTCTTCACGCCATTCAGCTTGAGCGTGTACGCCCCCGGCGGCAGCGGGGCCGCGAACTCGATCACCCAGGTGAGGATCGGTGCGGCGCGCGTCATCTTCGGCGGCGGGATGCGCACGACCGTGTCGATGCCGGTGCGGATGTCCACGCCCTCGCGCACCGTCTCGATGCGCGGCGGGGCACGCCCCGGCGCACGCGGCGGCGGTGCCGCGCGCCCGGTGGTATCGCGCGCCGCCGCGGTGTCGGCCGCCGCCGACGTGTCAGCGGCCTGCGCCGCCGAGTCCGCCGCCTGCGCCACGCTGTCCGCGCGATCGGTCACGACCTTCCGCGCCGAGTCGAACACCGCGGTCGGCACCATCCGCGCGAGCGCGACCACCGACGAATCCGCGCGCAGCACCACCGCCGTCCGCTCGTCGGGGCGCCAGTCGGTCGCCACGCCGCGATCGAACTTCACGCGCAGTCCGGTCGAATCGATCGTCTCGAGCGATTCCATGCGCGGCCCGAGCGTGTCGTGCACGAAGGCGTACAGCTCGGTGCTGAGCGTCGAGTCCACGGTGACCGTGAGCGAATCGAACGACTCGCGCAGCCCCACCCGGCGATCGTTGTCGCCGTCGCTCCAGCCGCGGAGCAGGTAGGTGCCGGGCGCGAGGTCGCGCACCGAGAAGAAGCCGAGCGAGTCGGCGGTGGTCCGCCAGCGCAGCGTGGTGTCGGCGCGCGCGAAGAGCTCGATGCGCCCACCGGGGAGATGCTTCCCCGCGACCCAATCGAAGAGCACGCCGCGCACCGTCCCTTCCGTCCGCGTCGCGCCGGTGGAGAAGACGACCTCGATCGGCTCCTTCAGCACGTTCCCGCGCAGGTCGCTCAGCCCCGGGAGCAGCGTGAGACGATACGTCGTGTTGGCGCGGAACCCGTCGCGCGGTTCGATCTCGATCCCGGTGCGCCGCCAGGAGACGCGTTCGCGACCGTCGCCCGGGGAGAGGATCACGAGCGACCCGAGCGTGGAGCCCATCTGGTTGCTGCCGTACTGGCTCCCGCCGCCGCCGCCGAACGACCCGCCGTTCCCTCCGCCGATCGTGCCGCTCCGCCCGCCCGACGTCGCGATGGGCGCGGAGCGTTCGTTCACCACCTCGTCGAAGCGCAGCAGCACCGAGCGCGGACGCACGTTCACGCTCCCCGTCTCGGGCGAGATCGCGACGACCTGCGGCGGATCCTTGTCCACCGGACCGCCGGGCGGGATGCCGGGCTGTGCGCAGGCCACGACGAACAGCGCCGCGGCCGCGCTCAGTCGCGCCACCGCGCGCGCGGTGGACGGCATCGGCCGGCGGCGACCGCTCACCCGCCGAGCTCCGCGATCTTGGCGGCGAGCTGGTCGGCGCGCGTGCTCCACTCCCGCTCCTTCGCGCGCTCGGCCTCCACCACGGCCGCGGGGGCCTTGGCGGTGAACTTCTCGTTCGAGAGCCGGCCGCGCAGCGCGTCGAGCTGCTTCACGAGCCCGTCGCGTTCGGTCTGCAGGCGCGCGCGTTCCTTCGCCACGTCCACCATCCCCGCGAGCGGCAGGCTCAGCTCGAGCCCGCTCGGCAGCACCGCATGCGCCGCGGCCCCGGCCGGCGCCGCATCGAGATGGATCTCGCACCGCGCGAGCCGCTGCACGAGCGTGCCGTTGGCCGCGAGGACGTCGGTCCCCGCGCCCGCAGCGACGTACGCATGGATCGGCGCGCCCGGCTGCACCCCGTACTCCGAGCGCAGCCCGCGGATCGCGTCGATCGCCTCGCGCACGATCTCGAACTCCAGGCCCGCATCGCCGCCGCCGCGCACCGGCCACGCCGCCTGCGCGAGGAACGTCCCGGCCGCGTAGCCCGGCAGCCGCTGCCAGAGCGCCTCGGTCACGAACGGCATGATCGGATGCAGCAGGCGGAGCCCGCGATCGAACACGTGCACCAGCACCGCGCGGGCGATCTCGCGGTCAGTCCCCGGCTGCGTGAGACGCGTCTTGACCGTCTCCACGTACCAGTCGGCGAGCTCGTTCCAGACGAACTTGCGCGCCGACTCGGCGTAGGCGTCGAGCCGGAGCCCGAGCTGGCGGTCGGCCTCGGGCCAGCGGCCCTTCGCCGGGCGCGCCGGGCCGAGCGCCGCATCGCACTCGGCGATCGCGGCGTCGAGCCGGCCGAGGATCCAGCGGTCGGCGAGGGTGAGCTGCTCCGGACGGACGGAGGCGAGCGGCGTGACGGGGTCATCCCCCACCTGTAGCAGGATGAAGCGTCCGATGTTCCACAGCTTCGTCGCGAAGTTGCGGCCCGGGGCGAACGACTTCTCCAGGTCCTGCGGGTCGAGCATCACGTCCACGCCCAGTCCCATCCCCTGGATCACCGTCCAGCGGAGCGCGTCGGCGCCGAAGCGCTCCACCACGTCGAGCGGGTCGATCCCGTTGCCGAGCGACTTGGACATCTTGCGATGCTGCATGTCGCGCACGGTGCCGTGCAGGTAGACCGTGTGGAACGGCGCCTGCCCGAGGAAGGCGTAGCTCGTCATGATCATGCGCGCGACCCAGAAGAACAGGATCTCGGGCGCGGTGACGAGCACGTCGCTGGGGAAGAACGCCTTGAGGTCCGCGCTCTTCTCGTCGGGCCAGCCGAGCGTGGAGAAGGGCCAGAGGCCGGACGAGAACCAGGTGTCGAACACATCCTCGTCCTGGCTCACGATCGCCGCGCCGCAGCCGGCGCAGACGGTCGGGTCCTCGCGGTACGCGAGCTCGTGCCCGTTGGCGCAGGTGAAGACGGGGATGCGATGGCCCCACCAGAGCTGCCGCGAGATGTTCCAGTCGCGGATGCCCTCGAGCCAGTTGATGTAGACCTTCTCCCACTTCTCGGGGAGGAGGCGCACCGTGCCGTCCTTCACCGCGGCGAGCGCGGGCTTGGCGAGCGGCTCCATCCGCACGAACCACTGCATCGAGAGGCGCGGCTCCACCACCGTGTCGCAGCGGTAGCAGCGGCGCACCGAGTTGGCGTAGGTGTCGATCTTCACGAGCAGGCCGGCCGCCTCGAGCAGCGCGACCGCCGCCTTCCGCGCGGCGAAGCGCTCGAGCCCCGCCAGCGAGGCAGGGATGCGGTGCGCGTCGTCGGGATGCCCGGCCGCGATGTGCCCCGTGGCGTCGATCACCACCGGCATCGCGAGCCCGTGCCGCTTGCCCACCTCGTAGTCGTTCGCGTCGTGCGCCGGCGTGATCTTGAGCGCGCCGGTGCCGAAGTCCTTCTCCACGTACCCGTCGGCGATCACCGGGATCTCCGTCCCCACGAGCGGCAGGCGCAGCGACCGGCCGACGAGCGCCGCGTACCGCTCGTCCTCCGGGTGCACCGCGACGGCGACGTCGGCGAGGATCGTCTCGGGACGCGAGGTCGCGATGGTGATCCCCTGCGACGGGTCGTCGGCCAGCGGATACCGCACGTGGTAGAGCTTGCTCTCCGTGTCGTGGAACTCGGCCTCTTCATCCGACAGCGACGTGAGGCAGCGCGGGCACCAGTGGATCACGCGGTGCCCGCGGTACACGAGCTCCTTCTCCCACAGGCGCACGAACGCCTCGCGCACCGCGCGCGAGAGCGCGGGCGAGAAGGTGTACGCGGTGCGCGACCAGTCCGCCGACGCGCCGATCGCCTTGAGCTGGTTGAGGATCTGTCCGCCGGTCTCCTCGACGAACTCCTCCGTGCGCTTCACGAACGCGTCGCGGCCCAGGTCGAAGCGGGTCTTCCCCTCCTTCGCGAGGAGCTTCTCCACGACGTTCTGCGTCGCGATGCCGGCGTGGTCGGTGCCGGGGAGCCAGAGCGCCTCGTCCCCCGCCATGCGGCGCCAGCGGACGAGCACGTCCTGCACCGTGTTGTTCAGCCCGTGGCCGACGTGGAGCACGGCGGTCACGTTCGGCGGCGGGATGAGGATGGTGAACGGGTCGCGATCGCCACCGCCGCGGGTGGTGCGTGACGCCTCGGCGCGGAAGACGCCGGCCGCCTCCCACGCCTGGCCCAGGGCGGGCTCGGCGGAGGCGAAATCGAAGTGGGTCGGGAAGTCGGGGGCCGGCGTGGGCTCGGTCGGGTCGCTCATCCCTGCAAGTTAGCGGGGACGCTCTCGGACCGTGAGCCGTTCGCGCACGCGCGTCACGCCCGGGACGCCGTGCGCGAGGGTCACCGCCAATCGGATCTCGCGCGCGCTCCGCACCCGCCCCCGCAGCACGATCACCCCCGGCCGCGGCTCGTCGATCTCCACGGAGCGCTCGGCGAGGATGGGGTCGTTCTCGAAGGCCTCCAGCACGCGCGCGTCGAGCCCGTCCTCCGCGTCGTCCTCGTCCGCCTCGATCAGCTCCGCCTCGGGGGCGTCCGCCGGCTCGTCCTCTTCCTCGGTCGGGTCGTCCCACGCCGCCTTGATCGATCGCGCGGTCTCGAGCAACGGCCCCACGGTGCGCATCGCCGTGGACGCGAGGGCGCGCCCGCGCCCCACGAGCCCGCGAATTCCGCGCGTGCGGCCCTTCATACGGTCGGCGATGAGGAGACCGGCGACGAGGCCGAGCGCGGCGCCACCGGCGAGCCAGAGCCAGGTGTGGTCGGAGTCGGGTTCTTCGAGGCGGATGGGGCGCATGCCGACGGGGGTTCGAGGGGGGGGGTGGTAGCGGGCCAGTTTCGCCCGCGACAAAAGGGTTGCTGATGGAATGATCCGGGGTCGCGGACTTCTGCCGCGCCTCGATATTCGGCCGATGCTCCTTCAGGCTGATAGCACCCGGATCGCGCTCGTGCAGGAAACGCTCTACTGGGCGAAGATACAAGGCGTCAGTGACGCGATCGTAGCGATCCTGGGCTTGACGGGTATCGTTTCCATCCTCGTGACGCGATGGGGACTACTGAGTCAGGCGAAGCGCGCCCAGGTGGAGGACGCGGTCATTCTCTGCGAGGAGATGCGCAAGGATATCGTGCCGCTACTGGAACAGATGTTGTCGAACTTCGCTGCGCACAAGGTGAAGCGGTTCGTGTCCGATGGGAGCAAGGTCTCATTCCCGGCACAGTCTACTCCACGGTCGTCGTAGTGCTCTACGCCTCGATCATCACGCAACGGCACAACGACCCCAATAGCGGGCCATACCAGAACGTTGTCGAATTGTTCGGCAAGTGGTACAGGAAGGACCGAATGGCGAAGATCCAGGACGAAGTCGCCAAGTTGCAGGATGCTGGTGTCTTCAAGGCTCCACCGAGGAAGTAGGCAGTAAGCCTTGATAAATCGGCCGGACGAGCCGACAATTCAGGGTAGCCAACGGAGGGAATGACCATGACGCTGAACTACTAGCACTGCCAGGATGGGAAGTCTCGGAGGCCCCGTCGTGTACACGGCGGGGCCTCTGGCACTTGGGGGCCGCGACTGCCCGGGTCCATTGGAATCGTGGCGCCTCAGGTGTGGCGTTGGCGGGGCCACACACGCCCCGCTACTTTGAAGGCTGTCCCCTCGCGTGCGGCACGGCAAGCAGGGAAGTCCCCGCCGCGCGCCCTCTTCGCCCTCCCGGCCCGCCCCATGTCCGAGCAACCACCCCGAGTCCAGACGGCCGACACGCCGCTCCGGCCGCGCCTCGTGCTCGGTTGGAGCCTGCTCTACGTCTTCGTCTTCATCGGACTCGGCGCGGCGATCTGGCGCGGACGGGCGGTCCCGGTCCTGCTCGACATGATGAGCCCATGAGCGCTGCCCCCGCGCCAGCCGTGCTGGTCCTGACCCTTCCCGACGGCGCGACCCGCGAGGTCGCGCCCGGCACGCTCGCCCGCGACGTCGTCGCGACGATCGGCCCGCGCCTCCTCCTCGCCGCCATCGCGGTCTCGATCGACGGGGAGGTGCAGGACCTGATGACGCCCATCCGTCGCGGCGGCGCCTTCCAGGTCATCACCGAGAAGGATCCGCGCGCGCTCGCCGTGCTGCGGCACTCGGGCGCGCATATCCTCGCGACCGCCGTCCGCCGGCTCCGGCCGGAGGCCGCGATCGGCTTCGGCCCGGCCATCGACGACGGCTTCTACTACGACTTCCAGGTCGCCAAGCCCTTCACGCCCGAGGATCTCGAGGCGATCGAAGCGGAGATGCGGAAGGTCACCGCGGAGAAGTATCCGTTCGTCCGCGCCGAGGTCTCGCAGCAGGAGGCGAAGCAGGTCTTCTCCGACGATCCGCTCAAGCTCGAGCGGCTCGAGGACTTCGAAGGGTCGGACGAGATCATCTCGACCTACACCGACGGCCCCTTCACCGATCTCTGCCGCGGCCCGCACGTCCCCGACACCTCGTACCTCAAGCACTTCAAGCTGCTCTCGGCGGCCGGCGCCTACTGGCGTGGTGACGAGAAGCGGCAGATGCTGCAGCGCATCTACGCCACCGCCTTCTTCAAGAAGGACGAGCTCGACGCGCACCTCCACCAGATGGAGGAGGCCAAGAAGCGCGACCATCGCGTGCTCGGCAAGCAGCTCGAGCTCTTCCAGTTCTTCCCGCACGCGCCCGGCGCCGCCTTCTGGACGCCCAAGGGCACCACGCTCTGGAACACCGTCGAGGGCTTCGTCCGCGAACGGCAGCAGGAGCAGTTCCTCGAGATCAAGACGCCGCTCCTCTACACCAAGAAGCTCTGGGAGCAGTCGGGACACTGGGGGAAGTACAAGGAGAACATGTTCCTCGTGTGGGACAGCGAGGCGGCCGCCGCCGGCGCCGGCACCGAGGATGCGCTCGGCATGTCGCTCAAGCCGATGAACTGCCCCTCGCACCATCTCCTGTTCCATTCGCACAAGCACTCGTACCGCGAGCTCCCCATGCGGTACGTCACGTTCGACGTGCTCCATCGCAACGAGATCTCGGGCGCCCTCTCGGGCCTCACGCGCGTGCGGCAGTTCTCGCAGGACGACTGCCACATCTACCTCCGCGAGGACCAGATCGCGAGCGAGGTGAAGTTCCTCATGGACTTCATCCTCTCGTACTACGACACCTTCGGCCTCACCGCGCGCCTCAAGTTCGCGACGCGGCCCGAGCAGCGGATCGGCTCCGACGAGCTGTGGGACCGCGCCGAGGGCGCGCTGCGCGCGGCGCTCGAGAGCACCGGCCGTCCGTACGAGATGAAGGAAGGGGACGGCGCGTTCTACGGCCCCAAGATCGACTTCGACGTCATGGACTCGATCGGCCGCGCCTGGCAGCTCGGGACCATCCAGCTCGACTACAACGCCCCGGAGCGGTTCGACCTCTCCTACACGGGCGAGGACAACGCCGCGCACCGCCCGGTGGTGATCCACCGCGCGGTGAGCGGGTCGTTCGAGCGCTTCATCGCCATCCTCATCGAGCACTTCGCCGGGGCCTTCCCGGTGTGGCTCGCGCCCGAGCAGGTGCGCGTGCTCCCGATCTCGGACGAGGTGCTGGGGTATGCCCGGGAGGTGACGGCGAAACTCCGGGCGGCCGGCATCCGTGCTGTGTGCGACGATCGCAGCGACACGCTCAACTACCGGATCCGGGACGGCGAGATCATGAAGGTCCCTTACATGGCGGTCCTCGGGAAGCGCGAGGCGGAGGCGGGGCAGGTGGCCATCCGCGTGCGCGGCGCCGGCAAGAAGCAGGAGGTCGTCTCGGTCGAGGCCTTCACCGCGCGACTCGTGGACGAGATCAAGACCCGTGCGTTGACGCCCGCGTCCACCGGAGCGGAGGCATGAGCGCCCCCGCGCTCCGCCGCGTCGCGCTGCGCCGCATCGCGATCGGCGCCGCGCTCGCCCTCACCGCGCTGCGCACCACCGCCGCCGCGCAGCCGGTGGACGCGCCGCGCCTCGAACCGCTGCGCGTCGCGGCCGAGACGGTCGTCGGCGGCTACGCCGGCATCGGCGGCTTCGTCATCGGCCGCTTCGTCGCCGAGGGCACGTCGAGCCTCCTCGGCGTGGACCACGAAGGGACGCTCAAGAAGCTCGGCTTCGCCGGCGGCGTGATCGGCGGCGGACTCGCCACCGCCGGCACCGTCTACGCCATCGGCAACATCGGCGACCAGACCGGTGACTTCGACGCGACCTATCTCGGCACCGGCATCGGCTTCGTCGCCGCGCTCGGCATCGCCAAGATGGTCCTCGGCCCCGAAGGGCGGCCGCGCGAAGGGATGAGCACGGCCTCGCGCTGGGCGGCGGCGAACGTCATCGCGCTGCTCCCGGCCATCGGGGCGACCATCGGCTTCAACTCCACCCTGCGGCATCGCTAGTCAGGAGCAACAAGAGCATGTCGGACCGCACGCCAGTCATCGTCTCCGCCGCTCGCACGCCGATCGGCCGCTTCCTCGGCGGGCTCGCCCCGCTCACCGCGCCGGAGCTCGGCGCCGTCGCCATCCGCGCCGCCATCGCGCGCGGGAAGATCGACCCCGCCGCGATCGGCGAGGTGATCATGGGCAACGTCCTGCAGGCCGCGGTCGGCCAGGCCCCCGCGCGGCAGGCCGCCATCAAGGCCGGCGTCCCCGGCACCGTCCCCGCGTACACCGTCAACAAGGTCTGCGGCTCCGGCCTCCAGGCGGTGATGCTCGCCGCGCAGGCCATCCGCGCCGGCGACGAACAGTTGCTCGTCGCGGGGGGACAGGAGTCGATGTCCAACGCGCCGCACTACGTGCAGGGGATGCGCAACGGCATCAAGTTCGGCCCGCAGACGATGGCCGACGGCCTCATCAAGGACGGCCTCTGGTGCGCCTTCTACGACCGCCACATGGGCGGGCACGCCGAGTACACGGCGAAGAAGGCCGGCATCACGCGCGCGCGGCAGGACGAGTTCGCGCTCCAGTCGCACCAGAAGGCCGTCGCGGCCATCGCCGCCGGACGCTTCAAGACCGAGATCGCGCCGGTCGAGATCGCGGGGAAGAAGGGCCCGACCATCGTCGACACCGACGAGTCGCCGCGCGCCGACACCTCGCTCGATGCGCTCGGCAAGCTCAAGCCCGCCTTCCCGAAGGACGCGCCGAAGGACATGAAGCCCGAGGAGCTCACCGTCACCGCCGGCAACGCGCCGGGGCTCAATGACGGCGGCGCCGCGCTCGTCGTGGCGAGCGAGGCCTACGCCAAGGCGCACGGCCTCCCCATCCTCGCCCGCATCACCGGCTACGCGTCGGGCGGCGGCGACCCGCAGGACCTCTTCTTCGCGCCCATCGTGGCCGTGCAGAACCTCATGAAGAAGACGGGCGCGACGATCGGCGACTACGACCTCATCGAGGCCAACGAGGCCTTCGCCTCGCAGGCGCTGGCCGACGGCGACGGCCTCGGCTGGGACTTCGAGCGGGTGAACGTGAACGGCGGCGCGATCGCGCTCGGCCACCCCATCGGCGCGAGCGGCGCGCGCGTGCTCGTCACGCTGCTCCATGCGCTCGAGCAGCAGGGCAAGCGCACCGGACTCGCGACGCTCTGCCTTGGCGGCGGCAACGCCGTCGCGCTCAGCGTCGAGAAGGTCTGAGCGCGCCAGTGCCGAAGACGGCGGCGGCACGCATCGACGAGGCGCTCCGGGTCACGGGGCGCCTCGTCGCGTTCGCGGGACTCGCGGCGGTCGTCTTCTTCGTGTTCGGCGTCGTCCTCAAGCCGCTCTTCCCGGACGGATTGCCGCTCGGCGAGGAAGGCCGGCAGCTGTACCTGATCCTCCTCGTGGTGGCGCTCGGGCTCGCCCAGCTGATCGTCGTCGCGGTGGGCGAGAAGTCCAAGTGGGCGCTCACGGGGATGGGCCCGACGGGGTGGGCGCCACTCGGGATCGCGATGGGATTGGTCCTCGGCCTGGTGGTGCAGGGCGTGCCCCTCGGCGTGGCGGCATTCACCGGGCTGGGCGAGCCGGGGACTGCGGCGTGGGCGTGGCCGACGCGGGACCTGCTCCTGCTCGCCGTCGCCTCCACGCTCGTGGACGCGCTCATGTTGCGCGGCTACCTGATCGGGCTCCTGGCGGCGCACTGGGGCGAGGTCGCGGCCGTCGGGGCGACCGCGTTCATCGCCCTGGCGCTGGCCGTGCTGGGCGACACGCCCACCCTCTCGGCGGCGCTGCTGGCCGCGGGGACCGCCGCCTTCCTCGGCACCGTCCGGCTCCGCACCGGGAGCCTCGCCGCCGCCTGGCTCGCCCACCTCGCGATGACCCTGCTGGTGGACGCCGCGGGGCGTGACAGCGTGCCCTTCGTCACCGCCGTCCTGTCGGGCGTGGTTAGTTTTCTCCTGTTCGTCCGTCGCCCCGGCGCCGTCGGTCCGGGGCACGCCTGACCACCGGCGTCCCCGCGCGGGCCGCCTCCAACGTGCACTCACGATGACCGACCGTTTCGCCGTCGTCGGCGCCGGACAGATGGGCAACGGGATCGCCCATGTCTGCGCCACGACCGGCTTCGATGTCACGCTGATCGACGTCTCCGCCGACGCCCTCGCCAAGGCGAAGGCCACGATCGACAAGAACCTCGACCGCCAAGTGAAGAAGGGGGCCCTCGACCAGGCCGCGAAGGAGGCCGCCATGGCCCGCATCGCCACCGCCACCTCGCTCGACGCCGTGAAGGGCGCCACCGTGATCGTCGAGGCGGCCACCGAGCGGAAGGAGCTCAAGCTCCAGATCTTCCGCGACCTCGACGCCAAGGCCGACCCCGGCGCGATCCTCGCCACCAACACCAGCTCCATCTCCATCACCGAGATCGCCGCCGTCACCAAGCGCCCCGAGTCGGTCATCGGGATGCACTTCATGAACCCGGTGCCGGTGATGCAGCTCGTCGAGGTGATCCGCGGCCTCGCCACGAGCGACGCCGTGAACACGCGGACCATCGAGCTCTCCAAGGCCCTCGGCAAGGTGCCGGTGGAGGCGAACGACTTCCCCGGGTTCATCGCCAATCGCATCCTGATGCCGATGATCAACGAGGCCTGCTACGCCGTGATGGAAGGCGTCGGCACGCCCGAGGCGGTGGACCAGGTGATGAAGCTCGGCATGAACCACCCGATGGGCCCGCTGACGCTCGCCGACTTCATCGGCCTCGACACCTGCGTCGCGATCCTCGAGGTACTGCACGACGGGCTCGGCGACCCGAAGTACCGCCCCTGCCCGCTGCTCAAGAAGTACGTCGCCGCCGGCTGGACCGGCCGCAAGTCGGGCCGCGGCTTCTACACCTACGCCGCCTGATGGAACTCCTCGCCCTCACCGAGGAGCAGCGCGCCATCCGCGACACGGCGCGCGTTCGCGGACGAGCACGTGCGCCCCTTCGCCGCGCAGTGGGACCGCGACAGCCACTTCGAGCCGTCGCTCATCCCCAAGCTCGGCGAGCTCGGCTTCCTCGGCATGCTCCTCCCCGCGGAGTACGACGGCCTCGCCCTCGACGCGCGGAGCTACCTGATCGCCCTCGAGGAGATCGCCCGCGCCGACGCCTCGGTCGCGGTCATGATGTCGGTGCACAACTCGCTGCCGACGCAGATGCTCAAGACCTTCGCCAACGAAGCGCAGAAGAAGCGCTTCCTCGCGCCGATGGCGCGCGGCGAGCTCCTCGGCGCCTTCGCGCTCTCCGAGCCCGACGCCGGATCGGACGCGAGCGCCATCCGCTGCCAGGCGGTCCGCGACGGCGACGACTGGATCCTCGACGGCACCAAGGCCTGGGTCACCAGCGGCACGCATGCCGGCGTGATCATCGCGATGGTGCGGACCGACACGCCGGAGGACCGTCGCAAGTCGAAGGGCGTCTCGGCGTTCATCATCACCCCCGACCTCCCCGGCTTCAAGGTGACGAAGAAGGAGGACAAGATGGGCCTCCGCGCGTCGCCGACGGTGCAGCTGGTATTCGAGGGGATGCGCGTGCCCGGCGACCGCTTGCTCGGGCAGGAAGGGCGGGGCTTCATCTACGCGATGCAATCGCTCGAGCACGGCCGCCTCGGCATCGCCGCGCAGGCCATCGGCATCGCGCAGGCCGCCCTCGACGCGGCGGTGGCGTATGCGAACGAGCGGAAGCAGTTCGGCAAGGCGATCGCCGAGTTCCAGGGCGTGAGCTTCAAGCTCGCCGACATGGCGACCCGCATCCACGCCGCGCGCGCCCTGTTGCACATGGTCGCCGCCGCAAAGGACCGCGGCGAAGCGATGAGCGCGGCCCCCTCGATGGCGAAGCTCTTCGCCAGCGAGACCGCGATGTGGGTGACGACACAGGCAGTGCAGGTCTTCGGCGGATACGGCTACGTGAAGGACTATCCGGTGGAGAAGTACTTCCGTGACGCCAAGATCACGGAGATCTACGAAGGGACGTCAGAAGTGCAGAGAATCGTGATCGGGCGGGCGGTGGCGGCGGGGATGTGACCTCTTGGATGTAGGCTGAAGGATGAAGGGTGAAAGTGAACTGCCTTCGCATCCCGCCCCTCCCCGCATCCCGCGTCCCGCACCACCCCCGCATCCCTCGCTCCGCATCACAACGCTTTCATCATTCATCCTTCAGCCTTCATCCCAAGATGAATCTCTTCGACACCATCGCCAAACTCGGCCACGAACAGCTCGTCCTCTGCGCCGACGAATCCGCCGGCTACCGCGGCATCATCGCGATCCACGACACCACGCTAGGCCCCGCATTGGGCGGCACCCGCTTCTGGAACTACGGCTCCGACGAGGAGGCCATCACCGACGCCCTCCGCCTCGCCCGCGGCATGACCTACAAGAACGCGGTCGCCGGCCTCAACCTCGGCGGCGGCAAGTCGGTCATCATCGGTGACAACCGCACCACCAACCGCGAGATGATCTTCCGCGCGCACGGCCGTTTCGTCGAGTCCCTCGGCGGCGCTACGTGACCGCCGAGGACGTCGGCACCGGCACCGCCGACATGGACTTCGTGCACATGGAGACCGAGTACGTCGCCGGTCTCGCGAACAAGTCGGGCGATCCGTCGCCGGTGACGGCGCGCGGCGTCTTCCGCGCGATCGAGGCCTCGGCCAAGCAGAAGTGGGGCTCGTCCTCGCTCGAGGGGAAGACCGTCACCGTGCAGGGCCTCGGCAACGTCGGCACCTACCTCTGCCGCGAGCTCAAGGCCGTCGGCGCCAAGCTGATCGTGACCGACATCCGCCCCGAGCGCGTGAAGGCCGCGGTCGAGGAGTTCGGCGCCACCGCGGTGCAGGGCGACGAGATCTACTCGGCCAAGGCCGACATCTTCGCCCCCTGCGCGCTCGGCGCGATCCTCAACGACGACACCATCCCCAAGCTCAAGGTCGAGATCGTCTGCGGCGGCGCCAACAACCAGCTCCTCGAGCCGGAGAAGCACGGCGCGGCGCTCGACAAGCGCGGCATCAGCTACGCCCCCGACTTCGTCGCCAATGCCGGCGGCGTGATCAACGTCTACGGCGAGGTCGCCGGCTGGACGCGCGAGCGCGCCCTCCGCAAGGCGGACGAGATCTTCGACACGGTGCTCGGCGTCTACGCGATCGCGAAGGATGAAGGGATGCTCACGTATGACGCCGCCGACAAGCTCGCCGAGCGCCGGATCGCGGCGGTGCAGGGCATGCTCCGCACCTGGCCGCAGTGGCCGCGGAAGAGCTGACCATGGCCGAACGCATCCCGATCGCATCGGACCACGCGGGCTTCGAGATGAAGGAGCACCTCCGCGCGACGCTCGAGAAGATGGGATACGAGGTGGAGGACATCGGCACGCACTCGGCCGCCTCCACCGACTATCCCGACTACGCGCACCCGCTCGCCGCGAAGGTCGAGTCGGGCGAGGCGAAGCGCGGGGTGCTGCTCTGCGGCACGGGGCTCCGGATGTGCTATGCCGGCCAACCGGCATCACGGCGTGCGCGCGGCGGTGGTGTGGAGCCCCGAGATCGCGACCTTCGCGCGCAGCCACAACGACGCGAACGTGCTCGTGCTCCCGGCGCGGTTCGTGAGCGAGACGGACGCGGTGCAGATCCTCAAGAACTTCCTCGACACGCCCTTCGAGGGCGGTCGCCACCAGAAAGCGGGTGGACAAGATCGAACCGGAGAACGCATGAAGCCCGGCTACAACACCTGGGAGCGTCGCCTGCCCGGCGCCGCCCTGATCGGCAGCGACCCCGAGATCGCGGAGCTGATCGCCGAGGAGACGCGCCGCCAGTGCGAGGGACTCGAACTCATCGCGAGCGAGAACTTCGTGTCGCCGGCGGTGCTCGAGGCGATGGGGTCGTCGCTCACGAACAAGTACGCCGAGGGACTGCCGGGCAAGCGCTACTACGGCGGCTGCGAGGTGGTGGACAAGGTCGAGCAGATCGCGATCGACCGCGCCAAGCAGCTCTTCGGCGCCGATCACGCCAATGTGCAGCCGCACTCCGGTGCGACGGCGAACGCGGCGGTGTACCTGGCCTTCCTCAAGCCGGGCGAGACGGTGATGGGGCTCGACCTCTCGCAGGGCGGGCACCTCACGCATGGCTCGCCGGTGAACTTCTCGGGGCTCAACTACCGCGCGGTGCACTACGGCGTGACCGACGACGGGCTGATCGACTACGCGGCGATGCGCGAGACCCCCCGCAAGGAGCGGCCGAAGCTCATCATCGCCGGCTACAGCGCCTACTCGCGCGTGCTCGACTATCAGCAGTTCGCCGACGCGGCCAAGGAGGTCGGCGCGATCTTCATGGTCGACATGGCGCACTTCGCCGGCCTCGCGGCGACCGGTGTGTACCCGAACCCGGTCCCGTTCGCCGACGTCGTCACGACGACCACGCACAAGACGCTGCGCGGTCCGCGCGGTGGCCTGATCCTCTGCAAGGCGCAGCACGCGAAGGCGATCGACAAGGCGATGTTCCCCGGCACGCAGGGCGGGCCGCTCGAGCACGTGATCGCCGCCAAGGCCGTCGCGTTCAAGGAAGCGCTCGCGCCCGCCTTCACCGACTACTGCAAGCAGGTGGTCGCGAACGCGAAGGTGCTCGCCGGCGCGCTCGTCGGCCATGGCGTGCACATCGTCTCCGGCGGCACCGACAATCACCTCATGCTCGCCGACCTGCGCCCCAAGAGCGCGACGCTCACGGGGAAGGTGGCCGAGCAGGCGCTCGACCGCGCGGGGATCACGGTGAATAAGAACACGGTGCCGCGCGAGACGCAGTCGCCGTTCATCACGAGCGGCATCCGGATCGGCACGCCCGCGGTCACCACGCGCGGCATGCGCGAGCCGGAGATGCTGCGGATCGCCGAACTCATCGACCGCGTGCTCGCCGCGCCGGTCGACGAAGCGGTGCTGAAGGACGTGCACGTGGGCGTGAAGAAGCTGGCCGCCGAGTTCCCTCTGTATCTGTAGCGCCCCCTCACACCTCCCACCTCCCACCCGCAGTTCATCAATGCCCGAACTGGCTTTCCGCGATGGCGTCATGGACCGGATCAGGCTGCGCGAGGCTCGCTACGACGAGCGCGCGTACCTGTTCGTGCTCGCCGCCCTCGAGTTCTGCCAGCAACGGCTGACCGAGCGCCGGCACCTCACCGGCCGCGAGCTGGCCGAGGGATGCCGCGATCTCGCGCTGCAGCGCTACGGCGTGCTCGCGCGCACCGTGCTCGATCACTGGGGCGTCCGCGACTCGGCGGACCTCGGCGAGGTCGTTTTCACCCTCGTGGAGGTCGGCTTGCTCTCGAGCCAGCCGAACGATTCCAAGGCGGACTTCATCGGCGCCTTCGACTTCCATCAGGCGTTCGATCGCGACTACCCGTGGAACGCCACGCCGTCGGCCTGACCCGCATGCGACAGGAGTGAGGGCATGAGCGTGCGGATCACCTCGGCGGCACAATCGACGGCACGCGAAGCGGCCGCCTTCGCCGCCGGCGTGGAGTCGTACGCGCTCATGCGCGCCGCTGGCGAGACGACCGCCGCGCTGATCCTCGCACGCATCCCCGAGGTGCGCGAGCGCGGCGCGCTGGTCTTCGCCGGCACCGGGAACAACGGTGGCGATGCCTGGGTGGTCGCCGGCGCGCTCGCGCGTGCCGGTTGCCCCGTGAGCGTCGACTCCCTCGGCGACCCGCGCAGCGCCGACGCGACCCGTGCGCGCGCGGAGGCACTCGTGGCGGTCGACGACGCGGCGCGCGCCAACTGGCCGGCGGTGATCGTCGACGGGATCCTCGGCACCGGCACCACCGGAGAGGCCAAGGGAGAGTCGGCGCAGGCGATCGCGCGCCTCAACGAGCTCGGCGCCCGCGGCACGCTGGTCGTCGCGATCGACGTGCCGAGCGGGCTCGACGCCACCACCGGTGGTGGCGGCACCGGTGGTGCGCGCGACGCGCACCTGCACGTACGGCACCCTCAAGCGCGGATTGCTGATCAGGCGCGACGAGGCGGGGGCGATCCTCGTGCTCGACATCGGCCTCGCCCACCACGCCGAGCTCGCCGACGGCGCACCGCAACTCGTCGACGCCGACTGGGTGCGCGGCGCGATCCCGCCGATCCCCTCCGACGCGCACAAGGGTGTGCGTCGCCGCCTGGCGATCGTCGGTGGCGGCGACGGCATGGCCGGTGCGCCGATGCTCGCCGCCCGCGGCGCGATGCGGAGCGGCATCGGCATGGTGCAACTGCTGGTGAATCCCAACAACGTGCCCGTCGTGCAGGCGGCGCTCCCCGAGACGATGGCGGCGCGTTGGCCCGTGACCGCCGAGGATCAGGAGCGCGTGCTCGGCTGGGCGCACGTGCTCTTGATCGGTCCCGGGCTCGGCCGCACCGCGATGACGCGCGCGCTCGTCGAGCGGCTGCTCGTCGCCTGGCGCGGTCCGGTGCTGCTCGACGCCGACGCGCTCAACGTGTTCGAGGGCGAGCCGCGCACGCTCGGCTCGCTGCTCGGCGCGCGGCCGGCGATCGTGACGCCGCATCCGGTGGAGGCGGGGCGCCTCATGCGCCTTCCGGTGTCGACGGTGCTCGAGCGGCGGTTCGAGATCGGTGCCGAACTCGCGAAGACCATCGGCGCGACGGTGGTGCTCAAGGGACCGCCGACGGTGATCTCCACGCCCGACGGCCGCGTGGCGGTCTCGGCCGCCGGTGCGCCGACGCTCGGCACCGCCGGCAGCGGCGACGTGCTCTCGGGCATCGCCGCGACGTTGCTCGGTCAGACCAACGATCCCTTCGCCGCGGGGACGAGCGCCGCCTGGATCCACGGCCGCGCCGGCGAGCATGCGGCATCGGCCGGTTCGGTGCGCGGCAGTTCACTCGGCGACGTGATCACCGCGCTGCGCGACGTCTGGGCGATCGACGGCGCCGCGCTCCAGTCGCCCCTGATCGGTTCGCTTCCCGCCGTCGGGATGCAGCGATGAGCCGCCATCTCACGCTGGGGCCCGGCGCGGAGTTCGACGCGGTGCGCGGCCTGCTCGCGCAGTGGGGCACGTCGGCGATCGGCATCGGCGACGATGGTGCGGTGCTCGACGTGCCCGCAGGGTCGCGTCTCGTGGTGAGCACCGACAGCACCGTCGAAGAGGTGCACTTCCGTGCGAACTGGCTCACGCCCGAGGAGATCGGCTGGCGCGCGACGATGGCCGCGCTCTCGGACCTCGCGGCGATGGGCGCCGCGCCGCTCGGCGTGCTGCTCGCCCTCACCGTGCCGCAGCGCTGGCGCGCGTCGCTCGGCGCCCTCGCGGAAGGCATCGGCGCCGCCGCCAAGTCGCAGGGCGCGCCGATCGTCGGCGGTGACGTGACCGACGGCGACCGCCTCGCGCTCGCGATCACGGTGCTCGGGCATGGCGGGCGCCCGCTCGCGTGCGGGCGCCCGGCCCGGCGACACGCTCTACGTGACCGGCGAGCTCGGGGGACCGGGTGCCGCGCTCGAGGCGTGGCTGCACGGCCGCACCCCGACCGTCGGAGCGCGCGCGCGTTTCGCCCGACCGGAGGCACGCATCGCGGCCGGACAGTGGCTGGCCGCGCAGGGCGCGACCGCCGCGATCGACCTCAGCGACGGACTCGGCGGCGACGCCGCCCACATCGCGCATGCGAGCGGCGTGCGCTGTGTGATCGTCCTCGACGCGGTGCCGTGCGTCGCCGGCGCGACGGAGCGCGAGGCGAGCATGAGCGGCGAGGAGTATGAACTGCTCGTGGCGGCGCCGGCGCTGGACGTCCACGCCTTCGCGGCGGCGCACGGCGGACTCCGCCTCACCGCGATCGGTCGCGTGGAGTCGTTGGCCCCCGGCGCCGGTGCCGCAGTGGTGGCCGAGGAGCGCGGCGTGCCCGTCGCGTTGCCGCGCACGCATGACCACTTCGCCGAGGTGCGCTAGATGATCGCCACCCTGCGCGCCTGCCTGGTCGCGCTCAATCTCGTGATCTCGACGACCGTCTTCGGTGGCATCGTGCTGCTCTCGGCGCTCTTCCGCGTGAAGGACTCGCCGAAGTCGCCGTATGCGTGGTGCCCCAACTACTGGGGCCTGCCGCATCTCTGGGTCGGCGGCGTGGACGTCATCGAGCACGACGTGCAGCACAAGACCGGCGCGCAGCACATCTTCGTCGCGAACCACTTGGGGAACTTCGACGTCTTCGCGCTCGCGGCGAAGCTGCCCTGGATCAAGTTCGTCGCCAAGGCGGAGCTGTTCCGGGTGCCGCTGCTCGGCCCGGCGATGGCCCGTGCCGGCATGATCCCGGTGGAGCGTGCGAACCGTAAGTCGGCCTTCGCGAGCTATACCGCGGCCACCGAGCCGGATCCAGCAGGGCGCCTCGGTGGGCGTCTACCCCGAGGGCACCCGCGGAAACGCGTATCCGCTGCGGCCGTTCAAGAAGGGGCCGTTCGTGCTCGCGATCCAGACACAGGCGCCGATCGTCCCGGTGCTCGTGTACGGCGCGCTCGAGCGCCAGTACAAGGGGCAGTTCAAGGTGTATCCCGGCACCATCCACATGCATTATCTCCCGGCGATCCAGACCGCCGGACTCGACTACGATGACCGCGACGAACTGGCGCGGAAGACCTACGAGGCGATGGCCGCCTGCCTGCTCGAGAAGTACGGCATCGCCTCTCCCCCCTTCCGGGGCGCGTGAGCGCCCTATCTTTCTCCCTACATCCTTCAGCCTGAGCGACATGTCCATCATCATCGGCATCCAGGCCCGCGAGATCCTCGACTCGCGCGGCAATCCCACCGTCGAAGCCGACGTCATCCTCGAAGGCGGCACCTACGGCCGCGCGGCGGTGCCGAGCGGCGCCTCGACCGGTGAGCACGAGGCCAACGAGATGCGCGACGGCGACGCCAAGCGCTATCTCGGCAAGGGGGTGCAGAAGGCCGTCGCGAACGTCTCGAAGCTGATCGAGCCCGAGCTCATCGGCCTCGACGTGACGGAGCAGATGACGATCGACCGCGCGATGATCGCGCTCGACGGCACCAAGAACAAGTCGAAGCTCGGCGCGAACGCGATGCTCGCCGTGTCCATGGCTTCGGCGCGCGCCGCGGCCGCGAGCGTCGACCTTTCGCTGCACAAGTACCTCGGCGGCCCGATGGCCCGCACGCTCCCCGTGCCGATGATGAACATCCTCAACGGCGGCGCGCACGCGACCAACACGGTCGACTTCCAGGAGTACATGATCGTCCCGGTGGGCGCGGAGACCTTCTCCGAGGCGCTGCGCATGGGCGCCGAGGTGTTCCACGCGCTCAAGAAGGTGCTGGTCAAGCGGAAGCTCTCGACCGGCGTCGGCGACGAGGGCGGCTTCGCCCCCGACCTCAAGAGCGACGAGGAAGCGCTGCAGGTCGTGATGGAAGCGATCACCGCCGCCGGCTACGACCCGGGCACCGAGATCGCGATCGCGCTCGACTGCGCCGCGAGCGAGCTGTACGTGAAGGGGAAGTACACCTTCAAGAAGAGCGGCGCCGGCATCAAGACCGCCGAGGAGATGGTCGAGATGTACGCGAAGTGGCTCAACAAGTATCCGATCGTCTCGATCGAGGACGGCCTCGCCGAAGGCGACTGGAAGGGCTGGGGTTATCTCACCGAGAAGCTCGGCGACCGGGTGCAGCTCGTGGGCGACGACCTCTTCTGCACCAACGTCGAGCTGCTCGCCCGCGGCATCGAGGAGGAAGTGGCGAACGCGATCCTCGTGAAGCTCAACCAGATCGGCACGCTCACCGAGACGCTCGAGACCATCGAGATGGCGGGCCGCAACGGCTACCGCTCGATCATCTCGCACCGTTCGGGCGAGACCGAGGACACGTTCATCGCGGACCTCGCGGTCGCGACGAACGCGGGCCAGATCAAGACCGGCTCGGCGAGCCGCACCGACCGCGTGGCGAAGTACAACCAGCTGCTGCGGATCGAGGCGGAGCTGGGGGCGCACGCCGAGTTCCCGGGCGGCGCGATCTACGGCCTCAACGACTGAGCAGAGGAAGCGACGTGGCGGCGAAGAAGACCGGGGGAGGCGGGGCCGCGAAGCCGAGGGGCCGTCGCGCCCCCGGCGAGCCGCTGACCAACAAGCAGATCATCGGGCGCGTGGTGGTGGGCTGCTGCGCGCTCGCGATCGTGGCGTTCGCGGTGCAGGGCGGGGAGTACGGCACGATCGACCTGCTCCGCCAGCGCCGGCAGCTCGCGCGCGAGCGCGCGGCGGTGGATTCGCTGACGAAGGCCGTCGAGGCGCTCAAGTTGCAGAAGAAGGCCGTCGAGAGCGATCCAGCGACGCAGGAGCGGATCGCGCGGGAGGAGTTCGGGATGGTGAAGGGGGATAAGGAGATCCTCTACCGGTTCGTGGACCCGGCTGACTCGCCTGAACGGTGACCGGCGAAGGGAAAAAAAAAAAAAAAAAAAAAAAAAAAAGTGAAATGGGTGGCGTGACCCGCTTGTTTTTCCGGGTCCGCCGTCTATTATTCCCTTCACTGACGCGGGGTGGAGCAGCCTGGTAGCTCGTCGGGCTCATAACCCGAAGGTCGCAGGTTCAAATCCCGCCCCCGCTACTGGTTCACGAAACAGGGCATCCTTTCGGGGGTGCCCTGTTCTCGTTCCGGGAGCCGCGGGCCGGGGTTGGAACCGGTCGCGGCCTCCCTTATCTTTGGATGCTGTCAGGGCTGGGTAGCTCAGCTGGTTAGAGCACGGCACTCATAATGCCGGGGTCGCGGGTTCGAGTCCCGCCCCAGCTATCGTTGTTCAAGCGCTCGACCCCAACGGCTTGCCCGGATTCCTCCCAGGGCAAGCCGTTGACCTTTCTCAAGCCACCAATCGCGGCCTGCTCACGTCGCTCGTGGTCGGCTCCGGCACCAGCTCGCCCACCGGTTCGCGCGCATCGTCGCCAGTCGGTCTCTGCGTGCCCGCACCACCGGGCAGCTGACGCACGCGCTTCGTGGCGCGCCACGTGGCCAGCACCACCTCGTCCCCCTCGAACGCCACCCGCACCACGGCGTCGAGTCGGTCCACCGCCAGACGCCCGCGGCGCAGCTCCACCTGCAGTCCCGTGCGCGCGCCCACATGCGATCCGGTCATGGTCGCGCGCCGAGAGCAGGTCCGTTCCAACTCGTCCCGGTCGGTCCTGAACCGGGTGAGGAAGTCGGACGGCAGTCCGTGCTCGATCAGTACCGCTTCGAACACACGCGCGGCCTCGATCATCCCATCGCAGGCCTGAAGCATCTTCGTCACGCCGGGCCGGCCCCTCGGCATCCGGACCGCCACCGGCAGGCGCGCGTCCGAGTGCGGCTCGATCTGCGCGCGCGCGATCGTCAGCGATCGGTCGCATGTGCCGGTCCCGCAGGCGCGTGATCAGCTTCGCCTGAGCGCGCACTTCGCCACGGTCGAGCGCTCTCCCGGAGATCTGGTTTCCCGCATGCACCCAGAACCGATCGATGACTTCGTCGAGCGTTTCCCGCGCGCCGCGATAGGTCAACTCCCCGGTCGCGGGATGTGCCTCGAGGAATGCGCGCACCCGGATGAACGACTGGACCACCTGCTGCTGCTTCGCGTGCATCGTTGAACCTCCGAAGGAGAAGTGAAGGGACGGAGAACCGCTGCGATCCATGGCGTGCCTGCCTTTCGGACGGTGCGATGCGTGTCGGCGGCGGTTGACTCCGCGTCGCCGGCGGTGCGTCGCGATTCGTCGCTAGTGCGTCCGCGATCGTGCCCGGTGCGATGCGGCTCATCGGGAGTTCCTCCCGGGTGGCGGTTGGTGCGTCGGGGCTCGTCGGCGGTGCAACGAGCGTGTGCGCCGGGGCGGCCCGCTCGCCGGCGGTGCGTCGCCGCTGGCGAGCGGTGCAGCGGGCGTCGACGCTGGTGCGTCGCGGCTCGTCGCCGGTGCATGGCGGTTCGTCGCCGGTGCGTCGGCGTTCACCAGTGGTGCGACGCGTGTGATCGGCGGTGCGGTGACGTGGTCGGTGTGGGCGCGTGTGGACGGTGGTGCGGCCTACTCGCCTCCCGGCTGAGCGATTTGAGATCCCCTACTAGTACATCTCGCGAAGGGGCAGTCGGGAATGCCGGATTGGCGGGTCAAAATAGCGCGCCCTTGGCTTCCGACTTGGCGGCCCAAGTGACGTACTTTTGGGCATGTCGACACCCCGCCCCTGGATCCTCGCCGAGCAGACCTTTCCCGCGGTCCGCAGCGCCGGCTACGAGGTCGCCCTGCTGCCGTGGGGTGCGACCGAGGCGCACAACCTGCACCTCCCGTACGGCACCGACACCATCCAGTGCGATGCGCTCGCGGCGGAGTCCGCGCGGCTCGCATGGGAGCGCGGGGCGCGAGTGGCGGTGCTCCCGACGGTGCCCTTCGGCGTGAACACGACGCAGCTCGACATCCCGTTCACGCTCAACATGAATCCGAGCACGCAGCTCGCATTGCTCGGCGATCTCGTCTCCGCGCTGGCGGGGCAGGGCGTGCGCAAGCTCGTGATCTTCAACGGGCACGGCGGCAACGACTTCAAGCCGCTCATCCGCGAGCTGCAGCCGCGCACACCGGTCTTCCTGAGCGCGCTCAACTGGTGGCAGGTGGTCGACGGCCGCGCCTACTTCGCGGACCTCGGCGATCACGCCGGAGAGCTGGAGACGAGCGTGATGCAGCAGGTCGCGCCGGCGCTCGTGCGGCCGCTCGCGGAAGCCGGCGACGGCCACGCGAACGCATGGCGGATCGCGGCCTTCCGCGAAGGCTGGGCCTGGGCACCGCGCCCGTGGACGCGCGTCACGGCGGATACGGGCATCGGCGATCCGCGCGCCGCGACGCGCGAGAAGGGCGAGGCCTATTCGGCCGCGGTCTGCGAACGCATCGCGGGCTTCCTCGTGGAGCTCGCGGCGACGGAGCTCGCGGACCTTATCGAGAAGCCGACGCGCTGAGCCGACGCGTCTGGCGCGTAGCGCGCACGCGCGGACCGCGATGCGCGCTCACGTCAGGAAGCGCACCAACCGGCTCACCACGAGGCCCAACAGCAGCAGTCCGATCAGGACGATCGCAAGATCGGGCGCGTTCGTGAATCTCGTGCCCGTCTCCTCCGGCGGCTTCGGCCCGCGCTTGCTCCGCCGCAGCTTCGTCGCCCCGAGCAGGCCGACGAAGAGCAACGCCGAGAGCACCACCGCCCCGATGACGGGGGACCGCGCGAAGAGATCGATCGGATCCATGGACGAAGCTACCACCGCTGCATGCACGACGGCCTGCCCGGGAGATTCCCGGGCAGGCCGTCGCGGTTCGAGGATCGTTCGAAATCCCGCGCGCTCACGCGCCCGGGCATCAGCGCGGGGCGTCGAGACCCGAAGGACCGACATCCAGCGGTTGGCGTCCACGGCCGCGCCATGCTCATAACGGATGGTACGGACGTCTCCCTCGACCAGGTGATTCCCGTTGTTCGATCCGTCGTCATAGGCCATCGACATCGAGCCCGCCGGGAAAGTGAGGTTCGTGCGTTCCACCGCCAGTACGCCATCGATCCACAGCCGCATGATGCCGTTGCCGGTGCCGGTGTCCTTCTTGAGATACCACTCCACCTTCACCCACGCGCCGTACACCAGATCGATGTTCGACTGCACCAGCGGCGTGGACTGCTGGTACACGCCCCATTTGCCCTGCGCCTGACCGTCATCGAGGTTCAGGAAGTAGCGACCGCCGCCGGAGAAGGTCACGAACATCTGCTTGTTGCCGCCCGACGATGTAGACATCGGATAGTCGTGTCCGAACTGAACCTCGGCTGCGAAGAAGATCTCGTCGGTGCCGCTGGGAAGGTTGAGCTGCATGCGGCCCGGGTCGTAGCCTCCGGCGACGCCGGCCGCATAGAAGCTCCGGATCACCGCCGCGCCGCCGATGCGCGGCGTGCCAGCGTAGCCGGTGGTGACTCGGGTCTTCGAGCCCCATTGGTTCGGATTGCCGTCATCGTACCAGCCGTTCGCGTCAAGGCCGGCGGCGTTGCGCCACTCGCCCAGCGTCGCGAAGCCGGCCGGCTCGTTCGTGAAGCCGCTCGTCGCCGCCGGCGCGGTGACGGTGAGCGCCGCGTCTCCGGCGATCCCGTTCACCGTCGCGCGGATCGTCGTACTGCCGACCGCGAGCGCGCTTGCGACGCCAGCGGCCGAGACCGACGCCACGGCGCCGTTCGTCGATGACCAGGTCACGGTGCGCCCGGCGATCGCGTTGCCTGCCGCGTCGCGCGGCGTCGCGGTGAACGTGAGGGTCGCACCGGTGGAGAGCGTGCGAGTGTTCGGTGCCACGTCCACCGAGGCGACGGTGATGACCGGTGCCGTGACCGTCAGTGCGGCGTTGCCGACGATGCCCTCGACGGTGGCACGGATGGTGGCGCTGCCCGCGGCGACGGCCGTGGCGACGCCGGCAGCCGAGACGGTGGCGACGGCGGTGTTGGTCGAAGTCCAGGTCACGCTGCGGCCGGTCAATGCGTTCCCGGCCGCGTCGCGCGGGGTCGCCGCGAAGGTCTGTGTGGCGCCCGATACGATCGACGCGCTACCCGGGGTCACGGCGACGGAGGCGACGGCGACGACCGGCGCGCTCACCGTGAGGGTCGCGTTGCCGCTGATGCCGCCGATGGTCGCGCGGACCGTCGTGGTCCCCGCGGAGACGGCCGTGGCGACCCCCGCCGCTGAGATCGTGGCGACGCCGGTGCTGGTGGAACTCCAGGTGATGGTCTGACCCCCGATCACGTTGCCGCCGGCATCACGCGCGGTGGCGGTGAAGGTCGCGGTGGCGCCCGTGAGGATGGAGGCGGTCCCGGGTGCGACGGCGACGGATGCAACGACGGGGACGGCGACGGTCGTCGTGCCCGACGCCGTGTTGGAGACCGCGCCGTAGACGGCGTCGGTCCCGATCGTGCCGCGGTACGCCATCACCTGGAAACGGTATCCCGTGCCCGGGGTGAGGCCGCGGATCGTGCAGCTCACCACCGCACCGGCGGAGGCGGCGCTGACCGGCGTGACGCAGGTGCCGCGCGCCACGTTGCTCGCGGTCGCCCACGCGATCGGCGGCAGCGCATAGCGCACGACGTAGCGCGCGCCGCCGCCGATCCCGTTGCCGGCATCGGTGAAGCGGAGCGTCGCCGTCGTGTCGTTCACGGCGGTCACGGCCAGGTCGCTCACCGTACCGGGTGCGGCGACGGGAACGGCCTGCACCGTGACGGAGGCCACGCCGAGGATCCCCTCGCTGGCGGCGGTGACGGTGGCGCTGCCGGAACTCACGGCGGTGACCCGACCCGCGGCGTCGACGGAAGCGACGGCGGCATTGCCGGAGGACCAAGTGACCGTGCGCCCCGAGAGGACCGAGTCGGTGGAGCTGAGCGTCGCCGCCGCGAGCGAGGCCTGCTGCCCCACCTGCAGACTCACCGACGACGGCGAGATGCGGACGGCGGCGACCGGGATCGGCGTGCTCGTGACGAGGGAGCGCGCGGACTTGCCGCGCACGGAGGCGCGGATCTCGACGGTCCCGGTATTGACGAGTTGCACGGCGCCGGCAGTGTCGACGGTCGCGACGGTCGCGTCGGAGCTCGACCAGGTGATCGACTGGCCCGACATCACGTTGCCTTGATTGTCGCGGACGTCGGCGCTCAGCCGCACCGAGCGGCCGACCGGCAGCGACACGGATTCGGGGAGCACCCGCACGTCGGTCACCTCGGGCAGGACCGGCTCCTCCGAGGCGGCGACGACGTCGGTCGTCGAGCAGGCGGCCAGTGCGGCGACGAGCACCACCGCCCATCGGCCGGCCGCGAGTCGCTTGGTGAGCTTCGAGATGTAGACCATGGAGCCAACTCCTCAGCAGGTGGGGATCCGCATCGGCCGACACAAGCGAAGAACCGCCAGCTTGGACCGATCGTGCGGTCGTTGGCTGGCGGCTCGGCTGGCATGGCGGAAGACCCGCTGTAGCTCCGTGGCTCTGCGTCGCCGTCTTTCGACGGGTTTGCTCTGAGCAGCGTATGGACTCAAGTCTCGGCAGGTCCCGAGGAAGCTTGAGGCATGTCCTTACGCACCGAAGCTCACCGGGAGACGGCACGTCATGCAACGCGACCGTCACATCCTGCGATGGGGGCTCCGCGTCACGCCGTGACGGTCCCGGCGCTAGCATGCGGGATGCGTCGCACCGTCGTGCTCCTCGCCTGTCTCGGCGCCGCCGCCTGCGCCGACACCGGTCCGGCCGCCCGCTCCCGCCGCGCCGAACGTGACCAGCTCGTCCGCGAGGTGGCCGGCTATCGCGGCCTCGAGTCGATCGCGCGCGACGGGATGCTCGCCGGTGACCGCGAGGTGCTCGTGAGCGTGAGCGACACGCTCATCCGCGCGCTGCTCGACGCCTCCTTCCCGGTCACGGCGCCGCTCTCGCGCGGCGTGACGGTCACGCTCACCGGCGCGACGGTCACGTTCCGCGGCAACGTGGCGCGAGTGGATCTTGCTGGGGAGCTGCGACGGGCGCGGTTCCCGGCGGTCGCCGCGGCGGTCGCGTTGCGCGGCGCGATCGACGGCTTCGCCGTCGACTCCGGCCGCGTCCTGCGCGCCCGGATGTCCATCGACGACGCAACGGTGGGCACGCCGAGCGGGGTGCCGGGCGTGCTCGACCCGATCGCGATCACGCTGCTCCAACGGATCGTCGAGCGTGGACTGCCGACGCTCGCCGCGATGCTCCCCGCCGTCGCGATCCCGGTGCGGCTCGATCGGGAGATGACGCTGCCCGCGTTCGGCGGGGACGCGGCGCTCTCCGTCGGCGCGGTGCAGGCGCCGCTCGCGGTGTCGGCGTCGCGCGTGATCGCGTTCCAGGGCCGGCTCTGGTTCATCCTGACGGTGGAGCGCGGCCTGTTCGCGCCGGTCGGCGCAAGCGCCGACTCGGCCACAGCCGCAGGCGGTCCGCCATGAGGCGACGGTGGGTCTGGATCCCGGCGAGCGTGATCGCCGGAGTGGCCGTCCTGCTGCTCCTCAGCGCCGGACCGGAGCAGTCGCCGGCGTCGGTCGAACGCGAGATCGCTCGCCTCACGCACGAGCGCGACTCCCTGCGCACGTTGGTCTGGGCAGAGGCCGAGGCGAGCCCGCTCTTCGCGCGCCGACCGGCGGGCGATGTGCTCGTGGGACTGCCCACGCCGTTCGTCGACGCGCTGGTTCAGGACATCGTGACCGGCTGGTTCGATGACGTCGAGATCACGCTGCGCGGGCTGCGCTTCCACAAGGCGGGCGACGTGCGCGCGCGGCTCGGTGCGCTCGGGCGTCGGCGCATCGGGAGCTACGACATGGACATCGCGTTCGAGGAGATCCGCGGCCGGCTCACCGCCTCCGCGCCGGCGCTGAACTTCGGTGGCGACCTGATCAAGGTCGCGCTGCCTGTGCAGGTCACCGGCGGGAGCGTGCAGGCGACGATTGCGATCGACTGGGATTCCAAGGGGCTCGCGAACGCCGTGTGCGGCGACCTCGCGGCGAAGCAACCGGTGCGCGGCACGGTGCGGCCCTCGCGCCACATCGCCATCGGGGAACTGCACCTGAGTGCGCGCGACGGTGCCGTTCTCGTGGACCCGGAGTTCCCGGCACTCGCCATCCGGGTGTTCGCCGACCCATCCGAAGCGTCGGTCGCGACGCTCGACAGCTTGCTTGCCACCAAGGGCGGCCTCTGCGGGATCGCGGTGGAGAAGGTGCGCGTGAGCGACCTGCTCGTCGCGCGGGTGGAGCGCGGCTTCCTCGTGCGGATCCCGCAGAAATTCTTCCGCCCGGTGCGACTGCCGATCGTGTTGGAGCGCACGGTGCCGAGCGGGGGGCGCGAGCTCAAGCTGGAGGTGAGTCCGCGCGATCTCGTGGTGACGCCGGCTGCCGTCTGGCTCGCGGCCGATGTGCGGATCGCGCCGCCGCCACCCTGAAGCCGGTCGCGGAGCCGCGCTGACGGCGGAGCCGCTAGCTTTGCATCATGTCCACGCCGAGCGCCCAGCCCAACAACCCGCTGCACGGGATCACGCTCGAGCGGATGCTCACCGAGATGGTCGAGCACCTCGGCTGGAAGAAGATGGCCGATGAGGTTCGCATCGCCTGCTTCACGACCGATCCGAGCGTCTCGTCGAGCCTGAAGTTCCTGCGCAAGACGCCCTGGGCGCGGAAGAAGGTCGAGAACCTCTACCTCGACTATCGCGGCGACTGGGACGGATCGAAGGCGACGTAGGTCCAGGTATCCACGGCGGCGCGCCGGGCCGGCGCTCGCCGAGTGTGCGTGGTGGTGCCATCTTCACGCCCATGCGCCTCACGACCCTCGTCCTCGCTCCCGTCGGCCTGCTGCTGGCCGCCGTGCCGTTCACCCCGCGCGCGCCGCAGCCCGCCGCCCCCGACCTGATCCTGCATCACGGTCGCATCATCACGGTCGACGCGCAGGACCGCGTGGCGCAGGCGATCGCGATCCGCGGCAACCGGATCATGGCCGTCGGGACCGACGCCGAGGTGCTGCGGCTCGCCGGCGCCGGTACGCGCCGGATCGATCTCGGCGGGCGCGCGGTGACGCCGGGGCTGCTCGACGCGCATGCGCACTTCAGCGGCGGAGCTACCGACCGGTACTTCCTGCTCGACGTCGGCTACCCCGCGGTGAAGAGCATCGCCGACATCGTCGCTGCCGTCCGTGCGCGCGCGGCCGCGCGGCCTGCCGGAAGCTTCATCGAAGGGGCCGGGTGGGACGAGGGAAGTTCGCCGAGCGCCGCATGATCACCGCGGCCGACCTCGACGCGGCGTCGCCGTCGCACCCGGTGGTGCTCCACGAACACCACGGGCACTACGTGGTGGCTAACAGCGTCGCGCTGCGAATGGCCGGCATCACGCGCGACACGCCCCATCCCGCGAACGGTACGATCGACCGCGACGCCGACGGCGCGCCGACGGGTGTGCTCAAGGAGTCGGCGCAGGGGCTGGTGCAACGGCTGATCCCTCCGCTCACGCCCGCGCAGGAGGAGGAGGCGATGCGCGCGCTGGTGCGCGACTTCAATGCCGAAGGGATGACCGGCTTCAAGGAGCCCGGGGTCTCGGGCACCACGTTCGACACCTATCGCCGGCTCGCCGCCGAAGGCGCGCTGCCGCTGCGTGTGTTCGTACTCTTCTCGGGAGGCCGCAGCGTGGCGCAGGCCGAGCGCCTCATCCGCGAGCGTGCCGCGCTGGCGCGGCCGTACGCGTCGACGGGTGACGACCACGTGATCGCCGGTGGCGTGAAGCTCTTCGCCGACGGCTCGGGCGGGGCGCGCACCGCCTGGCTCTACGACGAATGGAACGTCGGACTCAGCGGGACCGACGCGGGGAACCGCGGCTATCCGGCGATGGATCCCGACACGCTGCGCCGGATGATCGCGATGTATCACTCGGCGGGGATGCACGTGAGCACACACGCGATCGGCGACCGGACGATCGACTGGGTGGTGGACAGCTACGACGCAGCGCTGCGCGAGCGGCCCTCCAAGGGGATGCGCCACGGGATCATCCACGCGAACATCCCGACAGATCATGCGATCGACGTGATGGCGCGACTGCAGCGCGACTTCGATGCCGGCTATCCGGAGCCGAGCGCGACCTTCCAATGGTGGATCGGCGACAACTATGCGGGCAACTTCGGGATGGCCCGGTCGCGGCGGCTCAATCCCTTCCGGACCTTCCAGCGGAAGGGGATGATCTGGGCGAACGGGTCCGACTTCTTGGTGACCCCGTTCGCCGCGCGCTACGGCGTGTGGGCCGCCGTCTCGCGCACGACGATGCTCGACCGCTACGCCGGTGACCCGTTCGGTCGCGACGAGGCGGTGGACGTGCGGACCGCGCTGCGCGCGGCGACGATCTGGACCGCGCACCAGATGTTCCTCGACACGAAGATCGGCTCGCTCGAAGTGGGGAAGCTCGCCGACCTCGCCGTGTGGGACCGCGATCCATACTCGGCGGCGACGGCCGACCTGAAGGAGATGCGCTGCCTGCTGACGGTGTTCGACGGGAAGGTGGTGTACACGGCGGCCGGAGGGCCTTTCTGAGATGCGCAACCGTCCGATGCTGGTCAGCACTGCCTGCCTGCTGCTCCTCACCGCGTGCGCACGACCGCCGCTGGCGACGCTCGCGCCCTCGGCATTCCCGTTCCCGGTCGACAGCGTGCGCGTCCGCCGCGTCGCCGACGGCGCGTTGCTGCACTCGGTCCACTCGCCGCGCGGGCCGTGGGCGATCCAGGTGCTCGACGTCCGACTCGATCGCGGCTACTCGGCGCGGGCGGTGAAGGGCGCACCGGGTGCCGTGGGGCGCGCGAAGACGTCGGAACTGATGCGGACGCTCGCGCAGAGCTGCGAGGTCGTCGGTGGTGTGAACGCCGACTTCTTCCTGTTCACTCCGCCGGGCGTCCCCACCGGCGCGCATGTGTCGGCGGGTCGCGTGGTCACGCCGCCGTCGGCGAAGCCGGTGTTCGCGATCGATTCGGCCGGCAAGCCGCACATCACCACGCTCAGGCTGCGCGACCCGCGCACGATGGTCGTCGACGATCCGGCGCTCGCGACGGCGTCGTTGCTGCCGTTCCATCCGCTCGAGGCCGTGGGAGGACGCCCCGTGCTGGCGCGCGACAGCGTGATCGCGGACGGTGTCGACACGGAAGGGCAGGCGAGCTTCGCGACCGCGAGGCATCCGCGCACGGCCGTCGGCATCGCGAACGGCGGCCGGCGGCTCCTCCTCGTCGTCGTGGACGGGCGACAGGCGGGCTACAGCGACGGCATGACGCTCCGCGAGCTCGCGACGCTCATGCTCGCGCTCGGTGCACCCGATGCGCTCAATCTCGACGGCGGCGGTTCGACCGCGCTCGTGTACGCCGATCCCGACTCGGCCGGCATGATGCGGCTCGCGAACCACCCGTCGGATCCGACCGGCGAGCGCGCGGTGGGGAACGCGTTGGCGATCGTGCGGGGGTGTCGGGCGCGCTGGAGTCCGCGGTCGGATCGCGGTGCGCGCGCTGGGGGCGCGCAACGTCACGCGCCCTTCGCGCGCTCCGCGGCGATCAGCTCGCGCCGCAGGATCTTCCCCGACGCCGACTTGGGCACCTTCTCGATGAACTCGACGACGCGGACCTTCTTGTAGGCCGCGACGTGCTCGGCGACGAAGGCCATGATGTCCTCCGCGGTGATCTCGCCGCGCTTCACCACGAACGCCTTCGGCACTTCACCCGCCTCCGCGTCCGCCTTCGGGATCACCGCGGCGTCGGCGACCGCAGGATGCGTGAGCAGCAGCGCCTCGAGCTCCGCCGGGGCCACCTGATAGCCCTTGTACTTGATGAACTCCTTCAGCCGGTCGACGATGTAGAAGAAGCCCTCGGCGTCGGCATAGCCCACGTCGCCGGTGTGGAGCCATCCCTCGCGGTCGATCGCCTCGGCGGTCGCCTCGGGCGCGTTGAGATAGCCCTTCATGATCTGCGGGCCGCGGATGTAGAGCTCGCCGAGCTCGCCCATTCCGACGTCCTGCCGCGTCTTGAGGTCCACCACGCGGACCTCCGTGCTCGGGACGACGAGACCGCACGCGCCATGGCGCACGAGCGCGGGATCGTTCGGCGTGAAGTGCGTGACCGGACTCGCCTCGGTCATGCCGTAGCCCTGCTTCGTGAGGCATCCGAGACGCTTCTCGACCGCGAGTTCGAGCTCGGCGCCGAGCGGGGCCGCACCCGAGTTGACCATGATGAGTGACGAGAGGTCGAACCGGTCGACCATCGGGTGCTTGGCGAGCGCGAGGGCGACCGGCGGCACGAGATACGCGGTGCGGCACTTGTACTCCGCGTTCAGCCGCAGGTAGGTCTCGAGGTCGAACTGCGGCATCGTCACGACCGTCGCGCCCTTTCGCATCACCATGCACAGGATCACGACCATCCCGTAGATGTGGAAGAACGGGAGGAAGCCGACCGTGTGATCGCCTGGGCCGCTCGGATCGATGAAGTCGCACTGCGCCACGTTCGCGACGAGGTTGCGATGCGTGAGCATCACGCCTTTCGGGAGCCCAGTGGTCCCGCTCGAATACGGCAGGGTCACGATGTCGCGCGCCGAGTCGATCGGGACGGCGGGGCGAAGCGCGTCGAGGCCTTCGGGGGCGGCGCCGCCCTCGGCGAGGAACTCCGCGAACGAGAGGCAGCCCGGAGCCTCGCCGAACACGACGACCGATGCCCCGACGCCCTTCGCGGCCGCGAGCGCGCGCTCGGCGAGTTGCGGCACGGTGAAGATGATCCGCGCGCCCGAGTCGGCGAGCTGCTTGCCGAGTTCGTCGGCGGTGTAGAGCGGATTGGCGGTCGTGTTGGTGGCGCCGATGCGCGAGACGCCGAAGAAGACCGCCGCGTACTCGGGGATGTTCGGACTGTAGATGCAGACGGTGCTGCCCTTGCCGAAGCCGCGCGCCGCGAGCGCCGCGCCGACGCGGCCGATGAGCCCGAGCAGCGCGCGGTACGTGACGACGCGTCCGCTGGGGCCGTCGATCAGCGCAGGCCGGTCGATGAATCCCGCGACGTGCTCGAACACGAACTCGGCGAGCGAGACATCCGGGATGACGACGTCGGGGAATCGGCTGCGGAAGATCACGCGCGCGCCTCGGGTGGATTGGTCGGACGGATATAGCACCACCCGCAGGGGGTGGCAATGAGGCCCTCGCGCGGGCGCGCGGGATGCGCGAACTTCCGCCGATGACCGCCTCCCCCCGAGAGCGCCTCCTGGCGCTGGATGTGTTCCGCGGCGCGACCGTCGCGGGAATGCTGCTGGTGAACAATCCCGGCAGTTGGGGGCGATCTACCACCCCTCGCCCACGCGGCGTGGAAACGGCTGGACGCCGACCGATCTTATCTTCCCGTTCTTCCTGTTCATCGTCGGCATCACGACGCACATCTCGGCCGAGGGCCGACGCGCGCGCGGCGACGACGAAGGCGCGATCCTGCGGCAGGTCCTGCGCCGCGGCGCGCTGATCATCCTCTTCGGCTGGCTCCTCTCGGCCTTCCCGTTCTGGCCGATCACGCGCATCACCGAGTTGCGCCTCCCCGGCGTGCTGCCGCGCATCGGTCTCGCGTACATCGGCGCGGCGCTGCTCACGCGCCGCGGATCGCTCAAGTCGCAGGTGATCACGCTGGTGGTGCTGCTCTACGGCTACTGGTTCGCGATGACGCTGCTGCCGGTGCCCGGGCAGGGTGGCATCGGCGCGAACCTGCTCGACGACCCGAACCGCTCGATCGCCTCCTGGCTCGACCGGCTCCTGCTCGACGGACACCTCTGGAAGTCGAGCCGCACCTGGGATCCGGAGGGCATCCTCTCGACGGTGCCCGCGATCGGCACCGCGATGCTCGGCGTGTTCACGGGGCGCTGGCTCCTCTCGCCGCGACCGCTCTCCGAGCGCCTGAACGGGATGTTCGCCGCCGGCGCGCTCGGCATGATGCTCGGCCTGATGTGGCACTGGTCCTTCCCGATCAACAAGTCGCTCTGGACGTCGAGTTACGTGCTCTTCACCGGCGGCCTCGCCGCGGTGAGCATCGCCACGATCATGTGGATCACCGACGTGCATCGCGTCACGAAATGGACCGGCTTCTTCGTGACGTACGGACTCAACCCGATGGCGGCCTTCCTCGGGTCCGGGCTGATGGCGAAACTCATCTACACGCTGGTGAAGGTCGAGGTGGACGGCCGTCAGGTCGCCGTGCAGGCGATCGTGTACCGCGGCGCGTTCGCATCCTGGCTGCCGCCGCGCGACGCCTCGCTCGCGTTCGCGATCTGCTTCGTGCTCTTCTGGTACGGCGTGTTGCGGGTGATGCAGCGGCGTGGGATCGTGTTCAAGGTATGAGTGATGTCGCCGCTGCCCGGTCCGGCCCGACGCACCCGCCGAAGCACGGGGACCTGATCTTCGACATCGGGGCGCACCGGGGCGAGGACTCCGAGTACTACCTGCGGAAGGGATTCCGCGTCGTCGCGATCGAGGCCGATCCGGACCTCGCGGCCGCGTGTCGCGAGCGGCTGCGGACGTTCATCGACGCCGGGCGCCTCACGCTGATCGAAGGGGCGATCGTCGAGCCGGCGCTGCTCGCCGCCGGTCAGCGCACCGTGCGCTTCTTCAAGAACGACGCGAATCCCGTCTGGGGCACCGTGCGCCCCGAGTGGGCGGAGCGCAACGCGCGGCTCGGCGCCGAGAGCCGTTCGATCGACGTGCCGGTGCTCGATCTCGCCGACGTGATCCGCGAGCACGGGGTGCCGCACTACATGAAGGTCGACATCGAAGGCGTCGACATGGTCTGCGTGCGCGCGCTCGGCGCGTTCGAGGCGCGTCCCGACTTCGTCTCGCTCGAGTCGGACAAGACGAGCTTCGCGAGCATCGCGCGCGAGGTCGGCGAGCTGAGCGCGCTCGGCTACGACAGGTTCCAGGCGGTGGAGCAGTCGGTGGTGCAGGATCAGATCGCTCCTTCGCCCGCGCGCGAGGGCGTGTACGTGGCGCACCGGTTCCCCGAAGGAGCGTCGGGGCTCTTCGGGGCGGAGCTGCCGGGGGAGTGGCGCAACGAGCGCGCGGTGCTCCGTCAGTACCGCGCGATCCGCCTCGGCTACTGGCTCCTCGGCGACGACGGCCTGATGAACGGCTGGCGGTTCCGCGGGCATGGGCGGCTGCGCACCTTCGCGGCGCGGTGGCTTCGGCGCTTCACCGGGGGCGAGGTCCCCGGCTGGCACGACCTGCATGCACGGCACCGGCGATCAGGCGAGTAGCGCCACCAGCAGCTGCGCGAGGATGATCTTCGTGATCATCGCCACGGGATACACCGTCGCATAGCCGACGTTCGGCACGTCGTTGCCCGTCTGCTCGGTCGCGTAGCTCAGCACCGCGGGATTCGTCTGCCGCCCCGCGCGCATCCCGACGAGCAGGCTCATCGACACCTTGAGCAGCCGGTAGCCGATGAACAGCGTGAGCACGGCCGTCGTCACGGTGATGGCGAAGCCCGAGGCGAAGAGCGCGAGGCCGCCGCGGCTCAGGAGCGTCGTGAGGAAGGCGTCGCCGGCGCGCGTGCCGATGCCGGCGAGGAAGAGCACGAGGCCGAACTGCCGCAGCGTGATGTTGGCGCCGTACGGGAGGCTCCACACCAGATGCCCGGTGCGGTCGAGCTTGCTCACGACGAGCGCCACGAGGAGCGGTCCTCCTGCGATGCCGAGGCGGAAGTCTCCGCCGCCGGGAAGCGGCACGGGCAGGAGGCCGAGCAGCAGTCCGCCGACGAGTCCGAGGCTGAAGGTGAGGACGTCGATCTCGCTGAGGTTGCGATACGAGTCGCCGAAGAACTCGTTGAGCTGTTCGATCCGTTCGCGCGGTGCGACGACGCGCACGCGGTCGCCCGGCTCCAGCACGGTGTCGTCGGTCGCGAGGAAGTCGATGTCGCCGCGGCGCACGCGCGTGACGGTCGCGCCGAACCGCCGCCGCAGGTCGAGATCGCCGATGCGGCGGGCGAGCACGCGCGGCGCCGAGACGAAGACGCGACGGAAGTCGAGCGTGCCGCGGTCGAGCTCGAGCGCGTCGCCCTCCTCGACCCCGAGGAACGCCGTCAGCCGGTCGACGTCGTCGACCTCGCCGATCGCGCTCACGCGGTCGCCGTCGCGGAGGATCGTACCCTCGCCGACGAGGGAGAGCTCGTCTCCTCGCTGCAGGCGGACGAGCCGCACCTGCCAGTCGCTCCGCTTCGCGAGCGCGGCGGCGGATTCGGTCCGCCCGTCGGGCCGCACGACGCGGATGGTACGGCTCACCAGTGGCGCCTGCGTGGCGCCCAGGTCGCGCAGCGCATGCGCCTCGCGCCGGTAGTCGACGCGCCAGAGCCGCTGCGCGACCGCGATCGCGGTGATCACGCCGAGCACGCCGATCGGATACGCGATCGAATAGCCGACGATCGGGGAGTCGAGAGTCTCCCGGCCGAGCCCCGGCGCCGCGTTCAGCTTGAGGTACTCGAGCACGCCGGCGAGCGCGGGCGTGTTCGTGAGGGCGCCGGTGAAGAGACCGGCCGTCTGTCCGGCGCCGAGCCCGAGCGCCTCGTGCGATCCGATCGCGAGCAGGGCGGCGACGAGGAGCATCACGACCACGAACGCGTTGTCGCGGAGTCCCTTGCGGCGCAGCGCGTCGAAGAAGGCGGGGCCGCTGCTGAGACCGACGGTGTAGACGAAGAGCACCAGGCCTAGCTGGTAGACCATCTCCGGCAACTGCAGCGCGGGGTCGAGGGCGCCGAAGGCGAGGCCGACGAAGAGCACGGCCGCGATGCCGAGGCTGCTGCGGCCGATGCGCAGGCGACCGAGCGGGTAGCCGATTGCGGCGACGGCGAAGAGCAGGAGCAGCGGACTCGCGCGGAGGATCTCGATCATGACCCCTGAAAGCTATCCGCGAGTCCCGCCGCGCGCGGATGGATACCGTGCGCCGTCGGTCAGCCGAGCACCTTCCGGAACACCTCGGTCGCCTGCCGCATCTCGTCCATCGTGCCGATCGACACGCGCAGCCAGCTGTGCAGGGGCGGGAAGGGACGCCCGACGGCGACCCCCTGCTCGCGGCAGGCGACCCGCACCGGCTGGGGATCGCGCCGCAGGTCGATCATCAGGAAGTTCGTGTCGCTCGGCCCGACGGTGAAGCCGGCGCGCTCGAAGAACGCGCGCGTGTACGCCTTCGCCTCGCGGTTCTTCCGCTGCTCGTCCGCGACGTGCGTGAGGTCGCCGATCGACGCCTGCGCGGCGGTGAGCGCGAGCACGTTCACGCCGGAGCCGATCCGCCAGCCCTGGAGCCGACGGGCGGTGTCGGGGTGCGCGATCGCGTAGCCGGCGCGGAGACCGGCCATGCCGAAGACCTTGGAGAAGGTGCGCGAGACGACCACGTTGGGATCGGAGACCGCGAGCGGGATCGACGTCGCGTACGCCGCATGGTCGACGTACTCGTGGTACGCCTCGTCCACGAGGATGACCGTCTCGGGCGAGGCGCGCCTGATGCGCGCGATGAACGACTTCACGGTGGCTTCGCCGTGCACCGTCGCCGTCGGGTTGTTGGGGTTGCAGAAGAAGACGAGCCCCGCGCCGACGCTCCGTGCGCCCATCGCCTCGAGGTCGAGCCGCAACGCCGAGTCGACGGGCACCTCGGCCACCGGATGTCCGAGCAGGCGCGCGAACTCGGCGGGCGGTTCGAACGTCGGCGATGCGCTCACCAGGTGCCGCGTGGGCGAGGTGAATGCCTCGACGCACATGCGCAGCGTCTCGCTCGAGCCCGCACCGAGCACGACGTTCTCCGGCGACACGCCGTGCGCCCGCGCGATCGCGGCCATCAAGGTCACCTCGCTCGCGTCGGGATACCGATTCGCCTCGCTGATCGCGCCGTGCAGCGCTTCGATCGCGCGGGCTCCGGGGCCGTTCGGGTTCTCGTTGCTGTCGAGCCGGATGAGGCCGGCGCGCGGCTCTGGATCGTCGAGGCGATCTCCGGCTGGGTCGCCGCGCGATAGCGCGCGAGGCCCGTGAAGGCGTAGCGCCCGGGCGGGAATCCCGTCTCGGCGAGGTCGGCCATCAGATAGATCCGATGCGAGCCGCCGTCGGTGCGGCGGGTGAGCAGCGGGATCCGCGGCGGGATCGATTCCTCCTCGCGCCAGACGTTCATGGCCGGGCGCGCCGGGAGCACGAACTCGGCGAGCACCTCGGTCGCCGAGTCCGCCCGGTAGATCGGGAACCAGTTAGGATAAGCCGCGCCGTCGCGCACGTTGCGGAGCGTGCGCCGGCCCAGCGTCGTGAGTTCGATGCGCGGCGCCACGCGGGTCGGGATCGGGTCGCTGATCAGGCGGAGGCGACCGTCGCGGTGCACGAGCGCGAGCGTCGGTCCGCGCGGCATCCGGTCGTGCCCGTACTGCTGCTTGAACACGCGTGGCACCCATCGCGGCACGTCGAGCGTGTCGTAGAGGCTCATGAACGTACGGCCGGTCCAGCCGGTCCACGTCACGCCAAAGAGCGACTCGAGCTGGGCACGCGCGGCCGGTGTGGTCGGCTCCTCGAGAGAATTGAACTCGAGCAATACGTGCTTGCCTCGCGCCGAGAAGTCGGCGATCGCCTGCGCGTCGGCGTCGGAGAATCCGCCGAAGACCTTCGGGTTGTAGTCCATGTGCGCGATCTCCGCCCCGATCTGCTTCAGGTCGTCCTCGTACACGCCGTAGGCGTCGGTGACGTAGAGCCAGTCGGTCTTCGAGAGGTCGAGCGCGCTGATCGGGCGCGGATGGTCGCGGTCGGTCGGGTCGTAGCCGGCGTGGCTGCCGATGAGCTCCCATCGGTCGCCGGTGGGCGGGCGGTACTTCTCATGATTGAGGAGCCAGACGGCCCCTTGGTGCTCGCGACCCGAGACGTACGGGACCGAGTAGTCGACCAGCTGGACGCGTTCGGCGCGCCAGGGCCGGGCGCGCCAGACCAGGTTCGCGAGCCAGAAGGGCGACGTGAGGATCGCCACGACCAGCAGGACGACCGTGACGGCGCGGGTGCGTTGCATGGGGAGAAGATATCGACCCGCGGCGGCGACCGCGCGGCTGGCACAACGAACGCGATGGGCGCAACGTTCTCCGCACGTACCTGAACGTGTGCGCGCACCGACCCCCCGCCAGAGTCCCGACATGCCGATCCGAATCGCCCCCCGCTCGCCCGCGCCGCCGCTGCGGCCGCGCTCGTCGCCCTCTCGCTCTGCCTGCCCGGGCAGGTCCGCGCGCAGGCGCGCGCGCCCGCGCTGACGCAGGTGACGCTCGACTCCGCCTTCCTCTCGGCGTTCCGCTGGAGGAACATCGGCCCCGATCGCGGCGGCCGCTCGATTGCCTCGTCGGGCGTGGTGGGACGACGGAACGAGGCCTACTTCGGCGCGACCGGCGGCGGCCTGTGGAAGACGATGGACGGCGGCGAGACCTGGTTCCCGGTGACCGACGGCCAGGTGCGGTCGGCGTCGGTGGGGCGGTCGCGGTGAGCGAGTCGAACCCCGACCTCGTCTACATCGGCATGGGAGAGACCGCGATCCGCGGCAACATCATGCCGGGCGATGGCGTCTACCGGTCGGCCGATGCCGGCAAGACGTGGACGCACGTGGGCTTCGGCGAGTCGCACGGCATCTCGAAGATCCGCATCCATCCGACCAACCCCGAGATCGTCTTCGTCGCGAGCTTCGGCAAGTACAGCGTGCCGAGCCAGGAGCGGGGCGTCTTCAAGACGGTCGACGGCGGCAAGACGTGGAAGCGCGTCCTGTTCCGCGACGACCGGTCGGGCGCGATCGACATCGCGATCGACCGCACGAACCCGAGCGTCATGTACGCGGCGCTCTGGGAGGCGTTCCGGAAGGAATACCAGATGAGCTCGGGCGGCCCGGGATCGGGACTCTTCAAGAGCACCGACGGCGGCGAGACCTGGAAGGAGATCACGCGAAACCCCGGACTGCCGGCGGGGCTGATCGGGCGGATCGGCGTGGCGCTCACGGCGGCGAATCCCAACCGCGTCTACGCGCTCGTGGAGAACGAGAAGGGCGGACTCTTCAAGAGCGACGACGCGGGCGCGACGTGGACCCTCATGAACGACAACCGCTCGATCCGGCAGCGCGCGTTCTACTACACGCATCTCTTCGCCGACCATCAGAACGCCGACGTGGTGTATGCGCAGAACACGTCGCTCTTCCGGTCGGCGGATCAGGGGAAGACGCTGACGTCGATCGGCAACGGTACGCACGGCGATCACCACGACCTGTGGATCGACCCCGCCGACCCGAACCACCTGGTGGGCGCGAACGATGGCGGCGGTGCGGTCACGACCGATCTCGGACGCAACTGGACCGCGCAGGACTTCCCGACGGCGCAGTGGTACCACGCGATCACCACGAAGCACATCCCGTTCCACGTCTGCGGCTCGCAGCAGGACAACAGCACGCTCTGCGTGCCGTTCAATTGGAACCTCGGCGGGGGCCAGCGCTTCGGCGCCGCGCCGGCGGCGGGCAGCGGTGGACCGGGCGCCGGCTATCGCGATCCCGCCGCGGGGGCGATGGCGTTCTCGTACCAGGCCGGCGGAGGCGAGCCGGGCTACATCGCCACCGATCCGCTCGATCCCGACCTCTTCTACTCGGGCACGAACAACGGCGGCTATCTCGACAAGTTCAACCGCCGCACCGGGCTCTCGCGCGAGGTGAATCCGTACCCGTGGTTCTACTCGGGCGAGCCGTCGCGCGACATCAAGGAGCGGTGGCAGTGGACCTTCCCGATCATCTTCTCGCCGATCGATCCGAAGCGGCTCTACGTCTCGTCGCAGCGGCTCTGGATGACGACCGACGGCGGGCAGAACTGGACCGCGCTCTCGGGTGACCTCACGCGGCACGCGCCCGAGACGCAGGGACCGTCGGGCGGGCCGATCACCGGCGACATGAACGGTCCGGAAGTGTACGGGACGATCTTCTCCGTGGCGCCGGGCAAGCGCGACGTGAACGTGATCTGGGTGGGCTCGGACGACGGGCTCGTGCACGTCACCCGCGACGGCGGCAAGACGTGGACGAACATCACGCCGCCCGGGATGCCCGACTTCGGCCGCGTGAGCCAGATCGACGCCTCGGCGTTCGACGACGGCACCGCGTACGTCTCGGTGCGCAAGCCGCTGCTCAACGACTTCTCGCCGTACATCTTCCGCACGACCGACTTCGGCCGTAGCTGGACGAGGATCGTCGACGGGATCCGCGCCGACGACTACATCCACGCGGTGCGCGAGGACAGGAACCGTCGCGGCCTGCTCTACGCCGCGGGGCAGCACGGTGTGTACATCTCGTACGACGACGGCGACCACTGGCAGTCGCTGCGTCTCAACATGCCCGACGTGCCGGTCGCGGATCTCATCGTCGAGGGCAACGAGCTGGTCATCGCCTCGCATGGTCGCGGCTTCTGGGTGCTCGACAACGTCGCGCCGCTGCGGCAGGTGACCGCGTCGGTGGCGTCGGCGGCGGCGCACCTCTACGCGCCGCCCGCTGCGGTCCGCTCGGGAACTCCGGTGCAGCTCACGTGGCGGCTCGCGCAGGCGCCGCGCCGCGCGACCCTCGAGGTGCTCGACTCGACGGGCGCCGTGCTGCGGCGCTGGGAGAACGACACGTCGCCTGCGCGACCGGCCGCCGCGGGCGCTGCAGGCGGACGGCGTCGCGGAGGCGGCGCGGCCTTCATCCCCGTCAATCCGGGTTTCAATCGCTTCGAGTGGGATCTGCGCACGACGCCGATCACCGGCTTCGACGGCATGATCCTCTGGGGCGCGGGACTCGCAGGGCCCGCCGTGCCGGCGGGCCGCTACACGGTGCGGCTCGTCGCCGACGGCCAGGCGATGACCGCGCCGCTGACGGTGCAGCGCAATCCGTTCCTGCCCGAGGTCACCGATGCCGACCTCCACGCGCAGTACCAGTTCGGTCGGATGGTGCGCGACAAGGCGAACGAGGCGAACATGGCGGTGATCGAGATCCGGCGCGTGAAGGCGCAGCTCGAGGAGCGGCAGAAGCGCAACGACGACCGCCGCCTGCGCACCGCCGGTGCGACCCTCGTGCGCAACGCCTCGGACGTCGAGGACGACGTCTACCAGGTGAAGAACCAGAGCGGGCAGGATCCGCTCAACTTCCCGATCCGCGTGAACAACCGGCTGGCGAACCTGCTCTCGATGGCCGAGCGCGGCGACGGGCGGCCGACGACCAACATGCCGGAGATCTACGGCATCCTCGAACGCGAGCTCAAGGGGTACACCGACCGGCTGCAGCAGGTCTGGTCGACGGACCTCGCGGCCGTGAACAAGGAACTCGCGCGGCTCGGGTTGCCGCCCCTCGATCCGAAGTGCGCCAACGTGGTGGGGTGTGCGCCGCTGCCCTGAGGTGCTTCGCTGAACTGCAACGGCGTTCACCACAGAGGGCACAGAGGGCACAGAGGACGGCGGAGGCGACTCCTTGGGGGACTGCGCGTTCGGGTCGTGGCAGTTGCGGTCCCCCAGGCAGAAGCAGTTCTCCGCAGTTCTCTGTGCCCTCTGTGACTCTGTGGTGAAAGCAGTTGCAGTCAGGGTCCAGCGAAGATCCTCTGCGCCTCGGCGAGCTTGACCAGCGGCGCGGTGGTCGGCATGAACTCGTGCGCCACATACCCCCCGAACCCGGTCGCCGCGATCGCCCGCGCGATCCGCGCGTAGTTGAGTTCCTGCGTGTCGTCGAGCTCGTGCCGCCCCGGCACCCCGGCGGTGTGGTAGTGCGAGATGAACGGCGCGTACTGCCCGATCGTCCGCACGACGTCGCCTTCCATGATCTGCATGTGGTAGACGTCGTAGAGCAGCTTGAACCGCTCGGTGCCGAGCCCGCGCGCGACCTGCGCGGCCCACTCGGTGCGGTCGGCGTGGTAGTCGCGGTGGTCGACCTTGCTGTTGAGCATCTCCATCACGAGCGTGACGCCGTGCCGCTCCGCGCTCGGCACCAGTCGCTTGAGGCCGGCGACGCAGTTGGCGATGCCTTCGCCGTCGCTCATGCCGCGGCGGTTGCCCGAGAACACGATCATCTGCGGGATCCCGGACTTCGCGACGAGCGGGAGCAGGCGCTCCCCCTCGGCGACGAGCTTGTCGTGGAGGTCGGGGCGGTTCCAGCCGTCGGCGATGGGGCCGGGGCCGTTGGCGATCGCGCAGGCGAGTCCATGCGCCTTCGGCACGTCCCACTCGTTCTCGCTCAGCAGGTCGACCGCGTGCAGGCCGATCCGCTTCGACTCCATGCAGAGGTCGGCGAGCGGCATCGACGAGAAGCACCAGCGGGCGACGCTCTGCTTGTAGGCGGGTGCGAACGGTTCGAGCATGCGGTGGGTCTCGGCGAGCGGGAGTGCGGCGCCGGCGGAGCCGGGGAGCGCGGCGCCCGCAGCCGCGGCGCCCGCCACCGCCGCGAGGCCGCGCTTGATCACGTCACGACGGGAGCTGCTCACAGTTCGCCTCGCTGGAGGCGCTCGACGGCGCGCGCGGACGCGCGGGCCGTGATCGCCATGTAGGTGATGCTCGGGTTCTGGCAGGCCGAACTCGCCATGCAGGCGCCGTCGGTCACGTGGACGTTCGGCACCTCCCAGAGCGCGTTGTTCGCGTCGAGGACCGAGACGTCGGCGGTGCGACCCATGCGCGCACCGCCCATCTCGTGGATGCACAGCCCCGGGGCCACATCGGGCCGGTTCTGGTAGATGTTCGTCGCACCGGCGGCTTCCAGCATCTCGGTCGCGGTCGTGACCATGTCGCGCATCATCGCGCGCTCGTTCTCGCGCCACTTGCAGTCGATCCGCAGCGCCGGGATGCCCCAGGCGTCCTTCACCGTCGGGTCGAGCGTGAGCCGGTTGGCCTCGTGCGGCAACGTCTCTCCCCAGCCGTTGATGCCGATGCCCCAGGGACCGAGTTCGGTGAGCATCCGCTTCTTCCAGTCGGCGCCGTGCCCGGCGCCCGACCAGCGGCCACGGCCGCCCGCGCCCCCTGCATGCCGTAGCCGCGCACGAAGTCGGGATGCTGGCCCGAACGGTTGGTGTTGCGGAAGCGCGCGACGTACATGCCGTTGGGCCGGCTCCCCTCGCTCTTGTAGCCCTCGAAGCCGGGCATCTGCCCGCCGGCGCCCCAGAGCATGTGATGGTCCATGATGTACTTGCCGAGCGTGCCGCTCGCGTTGCCCATGCCCTGCGGGTGCGCGGCACTCGTCGAGTTGAGCAGGATGCGCGTGGACTCGAACGCCGACGCGCAGAGGAAGACGACGCGCGCCTCGAAGACCGTCTCGACCTTCGTGCGCGCATCGATCACACGGACGCCGCGCGCGCGGCCCGTGCGCGGGTCGAGCACCACTTCGGCGACGACGCTCCATGGCCGGACCGTGAGGCGTCCCGTCTTTTCGGCCGCCGGGAGCGTCGAGCCGTTGCTCGAGAAGTAGGAGTGCGTGCTGCAACCGCGCTCGCAGGGGCCGCAGTAGTGGCAGGCGGCGCGGCCGTTGTGCGTCTGCGTGAGGATCGCCGCGCGCCCGATCGTCCAGACGCGCTCTCCGCCGAACGCCTGGAGCACCTTCTCGCGCGTGTGCCGCTCGACGACGCTCATGTTCATCGGCGGGAGGAACTCGCCGTCGGGAGAGTGCTCGAGCCCTCGCGCGCGCCGCTCACGCCGATGAAGCGCTTGACGTGGGAGTACCAGGGCGCGAGGTCGGCGTAGCGGATCGGCCAGTCGTTGCCGTGTCCGTCCTTGAGGTTCGCCTCGAAATCGAGGTCGCTCCAGCGATAGACCTGCCGTCCCCACGTCAGCGAACGCCCGCCCACCTGTCGGCCGCGGATCCACTTGAACGGCGCGTCGTCGGGCGTGGTGTACGGGTTCTCGATGTCGTTGACGAAGAACTTGCCGCTGTACTCGTCGCAGGCGTAGCAGTCCCGTTGCACGGGCTGCTCGCGCTGGAGCCTGTCGCGGTCGCCGTAGCCGCGGAAGCGCAACTGATGCGGCTGCAGGTGCTCCACGTAGTCCGTCGCGGGGTCGATCGGCCCGCCGGCCTCGAGCACGAGCGTCCGCAGTCCGCGCTCGGTGAGTTCCTTGGCCGCCCAGCCGCCGCTGATCCCCGAGCCGACGACGATCGCGTCGTACCGCCGCTGCTGCCGACCGCTGGACTCAGGCATCGCCGCCTCCGCGCACCGCGACCGGCACGTCGCCGCGGTAGTGCCCCGGCGTGATGTTCACCTTGAGCACCTCGCGCCGCACGCGTTCGCTCGTGAGATAGCCGTGCAACAGGTGGCCGCGCAGCCGCCGGTAGGTGCGTCGCTCCTCGAGCGCGGGATCGCGGGTGTCCTCGAGGAAGGCGAACTCGCGCTCGCGCTCGTCCGCACCGAGCGCCGGCCAGCGCGGCCATGCGTCGCGACCGCATGCCGGTCGATCGCGGCGAGGCCGCCGCGGAACTCGACGAGCTCGCCCTCGGTCATCCACTCCGCGACGAGCACCTCGACGAATCCGACCGCGCCGACGTCGAGTGCCCCGGCGTGTCGGTGCGCGGCAGCAGGCCGTCGGCGATCGCCGAGATGGTCGCGCGCTCGTCGGCGCGCAACGGCACCGGCGGGGCCGAGCGACCGGCGTCGTGCGCGCGTTCGTGCGCGCGCTCGTGGACGAGGTCCTCCCATCCGTCCGCGGCCTGATCCGCACGGGCGAGGGAAGGGAGAGCGGCGAGGCCGGCGAGCTGGAGCAGCGCGCGGCGGGAGAGGGAAGTCATGCCCAACGTTGCACCGCCCGTCGCGGGGCGGCAACCTTTCGTCCGCGGGATGCGTAGGCGGCTGGGGCACCCCAGATTACCCCGACCCTCCGACCCCTCGCCATGCTCGCTCTCCCGCTCCTTCTCGCGCTCGTCGCCAGCGATCCGCCGGTGCACAACGGACGTGCCGGCGAGACCGCGGTGCGGCCCCCGCGCGTCGCCGCGGAGATCGTCGTCGACGGCAAGCTCGACGAGCCGGTCTGGAAGCAGGCCGCGATCCTCAACGGCTTCTCCCAGTTCTCGCCGCAGGACGGCATCCCGGCCTCGGACTCGACGCAGGTCCTCGTCTGGTACTCGGCGACCGCGATCCACTTCGGTGTGCGCGCGTTCGAGCCGCACGGGACGGTACGCGCGACGCTGGCCGAGCGCGACCGCATCTCGACCGACGACCAGGTGCAGTTCCCTGATCGGTACGTTCAACGATGGCCGGCAGGCGGTGATGTTCGCGGTGAATCCGTTCGGCATCCAGTCCGACGGCTCGCTCAGGAGTCGGGGGAACCGTGGCGGCGGCTTCATGAGCGGCGGCGCGACCGCGGCGCGCGAGAGCGCGGATCTCTCGCAGGACTACGTCTTCCGGTCGAAGGGCCGACTCACCGATTGGGGGTACGAGGTCGAGGTCACGATCCCGTTCAAGAGCCTCCGTTTCCAGTCGGTGGCCGATCAGACGTGGGGATTCAACGTCGTCCGGAAGGTGCAGCACTCCAACTACGAGGACAGCTGGACGCCGGCGTTGCGCGGCAACGCGAGCTTCATCGCCCAGTCGGGGACGCTCAAGGGGCTGACCGACCTGCACCGCGGCCTGGTGCTCGACGTGACGCCCGAACTCACCGACCGTGTCGACGGTCTGCCGGGCCCGACGTCGTGGGACTACAGCACCGGGAAGCCGCAGCTCGGTGCGACCGTGCGGTGGGGCATCACCAACAATCTGACGTTCAACGGCACGTTCAATCCCGACTTCTCGCAGGTCGAGGCGGACGTCAATCAGGTGAACTTCGACCCGCGGCGGCAGGTCTTCTTCCCCGAGCGGCGTCCGTTCTTCATCGACGGCATCGAGCAGTTCCAGACCCCGAACAACCTCGTGTACACGCGCCGCCTGGTCCGGCCGGAGGCGGCGGCGAAGGTCGCCGGCAAGATGGGCGCGACCAACGTCGCCTACATGACCGCGGTCGACGACCGCAGCACGTCGGCGACGGGGGACAACCCGCTCTTCAACATCCTGCGCGTGTCGCGTGACCTCGGCGCGCAGTCGCGCCTCGCGCTCACCTACACCGACCGCATCGACGGCGATGCGAGCAACCGCGTGCTGAGCGTCGACGGGCGCGCGGTCACGAACCGGATCTACTCCGGGTCGTTCCAGCTCGCGGCCGCGCGCAATGCGGTGAACGGCATCGTCACGACCGCCCCGCTGTTCCAGACCAATCTCGCGCGGGACGGCCGCGCCTTCGGCGTGCGCGCGGCGTTCAGCGGCATCGACCAGGACTTCGTCACGCGCTCCGGCTTCATCTCGCGCCCCGGCGAGGTGCACGCCAGCATCGCGCCGCGCTACACCTGGTTCTTCGAGCGGGGCGCCCGCATCGAGACCTTCGCGTACAGCATGCTGTTCGACGGCACCTGGAACTACGCGCGCTTCATGGAGCGCGGCGATGCGCGCGACAAGAAGTTGCACTTCAACACGAGCACGCAGTTCCGAGGCGGCTGGATCATCGGCGGCTCGCTCCTCGTGGAGACCTTCGGCTACGACCCCAGCTTCTACGCCGATCTCTACCGCATCGAGGCGCCGGACGGCCTCGGCGGGCTCGACACGTTGCCGTTCGTCGGCACGCCGCGGCTCCCGAACCGGGACTGGGTCGCGAGCTTCACGTCGCCGCGATTCAAGTACTTCCAGGCGAGCGGGTCGCTCGTGTGGGGGCAGGACGAGAACTTCTTCGAGTGGGCCTCGGCGGACATCCTGTACGCCCAGTTCACGCTGAACGCGCGGCCGTCGGAGCGCATCCGCGTGGACGCGACGTACCAGATCCAGGAGTACAAGCGCCGTACCGACCACTCGCTGGTCGGCATCACGCGCAATCCGCGCCTCAAGATCGAGTACCAGGTCTCCCGCCCCTTCTTCGTGCGCGTCATCGGCGAGTACGTCGCTTCCGCCACCGACGCGCTGCGCGACGACTCGCGGACCGACTACCCGCTCCTCCAGCGCGATCGCAACGGGACCTATGTCCGTACGACCTCCGGGCAGACCAACCGTTTGAGCGGCGACCTGCTCCTCGCCTACACGCCTCAGCCCGGCACCGTGGTCTATCTCGGGTACGGCGCACGGATGCTCGAGCCGCAGCCGTTCCGTCTGGAGCGCGTCCTCCGCACGAGCGACGCGCTTCTTCCTGAAGCTGTCGATACCTCTTCCGCCGCTGCCGGCCGCCGGCTCAGATCGCGAGCCGGATCTGCCGTCCCGCCGCCGCGAGCGCCTCGCGTGCGGCGGTCGCGAGCGCGGCCGGGCCGTCGTGCGCGGGCACGACCGCGCAGCAGCCGCACTCCCGCGCCCAGACGAGCGCCTGCTCGTCGCTCTGCACCGTGAAGGCGATGCAGGGCGGTCCGCCGTCGTCGCCGAGCGCCTGCGCGAGCGCGTAGCCGTCGAGCTTGGGCAGCACGAGTTCGGTGATCACGAGCGCGGGGGCGAGCCGTCGCGTGTAGGCGAGTGCGGCCTCGCCGTCGGCGGCCTCGATCACCGAGCAGCCGGCGTCCTCGAGCGCGCTGCGGACGGCGCGCCGCTCGTCGCGTGAGTCGAGGGCCACGAGCACGCGGGGCGCGTCGGCGGGGAGTTGCCGCGGCGGTCGCAGCACGACCGGGTGCGACGGGCCGGCAGGCGCGCTCACGACCGGAGTCATCGCCATCGGCGGCGCGGCGACCGCGGTCGCCGCGCCCGGGGCGGGTGCGGCGGCCGGCGCACCCGACGAAGCGCCCGGCGGAGTCCGCCCGAGCAGTCGCGCCACGACCGCGTCGACATCCAGTTGCTCCGCCTGCTGCTCCGCCATCGGCGCCGGCACGTTGTCCAACAGCTCCGGCAGCGACGTCAGGCCTTCCACGACGCGTCGGAGGCCCGCCTCCCACATCGGGATCATTCCGCCGCGCTTGGCGAGCTCGAGCAGCTCCACCCGGTCGGCGCGTCGCGCGATCGCGCTCCGCATCCGTCGGAGACGAGCAGGACCTCGGCGACCACCATCCGGCCGCGGTAGCCGGTGCCGCGGCACGCCTCGCAGCCCACGGCACGGCGCAGCTTCTCCGTCTTCCGGCCGATCAGCAGCGCCTGCTGCGCCACCGGCAGGTCGGCGAGCGTGATCGAGCTGCAGCACGACTCGCAGAGCCGCCGCACGAGCCGCTGTGCCACGACGCCCTTGAGCGCGCCCGAGAGCGCGCCCATCTCCACACCACCGATGTCGGCAAGCCGACCGATCGCCGACGAGGAGTCGATGGTATGGAGCGTCGAGAGCACGAGGTGGCCGGTGAGGCCCGCCTTCACCGCGATGCCCGCGGTCTCGGCGTCGCGGATCTCGCCGACGAGGATGATGTCCGGGTCCTGACGCACGATCGAGCGCAGCGCGGCGGCGAAGCCGAGCCCGGCCTTCTCGTTCACCTGCACCTGGTTGATCCCCTCGAGATGGTACTCGATCGGATCCTCGACCGTGACGAT